>QHYA01000097.1 GCA_003223995.1 Acidobacteriota bacterium
GGTCGATCCGGAGATCTCTCGATCCGTGGTGGCGCGCCTGCCCTATCCGCTCGCGTATCACGACCATGCCGCCCACATCGTTACGGACGCCTTCTGCCTCCAGGCGAGCGGACTGAATGGCCGCTGGTCAGCCGCGTCATATCTTGATTGGCTCATCGCCGGCCCATGGAAGGCCGAGCCCGGCTGGAGCGGAGCCGGAGGGTCTGCTCCTCCGAGAGAGCAATGCCTCGCCGGCTGCACCGAGCGGTTCGTCTCCACAAGGTACCGGCAATTCTCGAAAGTCCACTCGGCTTGCCTTCTCGAAGCAGGCCCTCAATCGGCTCACAGGAAGACTGCGGCGGCCGTTTCCTGGGCCGCCGAGCACAAGGTGGCGGGGACACCGACCGTCTACGCGGGACATCCCTCCATTGGCTTCCGGATGCTCGGTGATTCCGACAATCTCGTGGACTTCATGGCGCTCCTACGCCGCACGCTCGCAGAAGCGCGCGCCCGGATACGCCTCACCGCCAAGGCGCACTAGCCCTGCCGCTCACGAGAAGACTCGCGCTGGGACTCTTCGGCCTGGCGGTCGCGCTCTACGCGCCTTCGATCCATCACCCCTTCATCAATTTCGACGATCCGCAGTACGTCACGGAGAACGTCCACATCCGAGAGGGCCTGACCGTTCGAGGATCTCTCTGGGCATTGGAATCGACATATGCCTCGAACTGGCACCCCGTGACCTGGGTGTCGCACATGCTCGATATCGAGCTCTTCGGGTTCGACCCCAGGGGGCACCATCTCGTCAACGTCCTGCTTCATGCCGTGAACGCCGCGGTGTTGTTTCTGGCCCTCGAAAGGATGACGGGGGCCCCGTGGCGCAGCGGCCTCGTCGCCGCGCTTTTCGCCGCTCACCCTCTGCACGTGGAGTCGGTCGCGTGGGTGGCCGAGCGAAAGGACCTCCTGAGCACCTTCTTCTGGATGCTGGCGCTCTCGGCATGGATCGGCTACATCGAGCGTCCTGGGCCGCTGCGGTACCTGACGGTCTTGACCTCTTTCGCCCTCGGGCTTGCGGCCAAACCCATGCTGGTCTCCTTGCCGTTCGTACTCCTTCTCCTGGATGGATGGCCCCTCGGGCGGGCGCGCTGGAAGTTCTCGAGGGCCGAAATTCGGCGGTCGCCGCTGCCGATCTTCCGTCTCGTCCTGGAGAAACTGCCGTTCTTCTGCCTCGCTGCGCTCTCCTGCGCCCTCACCTGGATCGCGCAGGCGAGAGGCGGATCGGTCGAGGGGCTGGATCGCCTGCCTCTTGCGGCCAGGCTCGCGAACGCTGTTGTGAGCTACGCAGTCTACATCTGGAAGACCGTCTGGCCGATCGGACTGGCCATCTTCTATCCGCATCCCGGCGCCTCACTGCCCGGGTGGAAGGCAGCCTTGGCCGCGATGTTTCTGCTCGCCGTCACCGCGGCGGTCGCGGCGCTCGCGAAGCGCTTCCCGTACCTGCCGGTCGGCTGGTGCTGGTATCTGGGAACTCTCGTGCCGGTCATCGGTCTGGTGCAGGTGGGCGGGCAGGCCATGGCCGACCGCTACACTTACGTTCCGCTGGTCGGGTTGTTCATCATCGCGGCCTGGGGTGCGGGCGATCTGATCTCGCTGGGCCTGATCTCGCTGGGCCTGGTCTCGCGGGGCCTCAGGTCGAGTGGGCCGCTGCGAAGGTCTCTGCTCGCTGGCGTGTCGATTCTCGTGATCGTTGCATGCGTGGCGGCCAGCCGGCGGCAGCTCGGATTCTGGCGGAACAACGTCGCGCTGTGCCGGCACGCGATCGATGTGACAGGGGACAACTGGCTAGCGGAGGAGCATCTCGGCATCGCCCTCGATGAGCTGGGACGATCCGAGGAAGCCATTCCGCATTACAGGCGCACGCTTGGCCTGCGGCCACACTCCGCCTTCGCGCACAACAACCTGGGGCTGGCGCTCGCCCATCAGGGGAGGCTCGACGAGGCGATCGGCGAGTACCGGGAAGCGCTACGCTACCAGCCGGAGTTCCCTCTGGCGATGAACAATCTCGCGGCGATCCTGGGGGAGAAGGGTCGGCTGGCCGAGTCCCTGGCCATCCTGGAGAAGGCACTGAGGGTCGATCGGGACGATCCGATGACCCATTACAACCTCGGCATGGTGCTGAGCTTGATGGGGAAGACGGACGAGTCCGCCGACCAGTTCCGCAGAGCACTGAGCCTGAAACCCGACGACAGGGATGCGCGTCAGCAGCTTGGCCGCGTGCTGTCCCAGGGCGGAAGAGAGCGGATGGAAAGCGACGAGAAGTCACGCTGAAAAAAAACGATTGAAGGAACGGGTCAACGGCCGTCTGGACGACCAGCGTCGTGAACACGAGCGGCCGGTACGTAGAGGAAGACGTTGGTGTCAAGGAGCAGGTCCATCCGCAGAATCTCCTCCACGATGGGTCCCCGATCGGGGCTGGGCTCGAGGTACGTCTCGCGGACGGCTTTCCGCACGAGTTCGTCCACTGATGTCCTCCTCCTGCGGGCCAGGGCCCGGAGGCGGTGGAACTCCTCCGGTTCCATGAGGATCTGTGTTCGCCTCGTCGCCGCCATGTCATCTCCTAACGCATGCTCATACCGTCTTCATTCCTTGACAGGGAAGAGGGCTGGGGAATAGGCTCGCGGCGCGTCGAGAGTCTGCGGGGGCGCAGCTCCCGACAGCAGCAATGGCTACCATCCGTCCGTTCGCCGCGTTGCGGCCGCCCGGGGAGAGGGCCGCCGAGGTCGCCGCCGTTCCCTACGACGTGGTCAACAGGGCCGAGGCTCGCGAGCTGGCGGCCGGCAATCCTTGGAGTTTTCTTCACGTCTCGCGGCCGGAGATCGACCTGGCCGACGGGGTCGACCCTTATTCGGAGCAGGTCTACAGGAAGGCGGCCGAGAACTTCGAAGAGCTGAAGCGGGAGTGCCCTCTCTTGCTGGAGGAGGCGCCGTTCCTCTACGCCTACCGCCTGGGAGCAGGGACCCACGAGCAGACCGGCATCGCCGGCTGCTTCGCTCTCGCTGAGTGCGACTCCGGGACCATCCGTAAGCACGAGCGGACGCGCCGGGAAAAAGAAGACGACCGGACGCGTCACATGCTGACGCTGCGGGCGCAGACGGGTCCGGTCTTCTTGACCTATCGCGACAACGCCGGGATCGAAGAGGTTCTCGCCGAGGCGAAACGGAAACCACCGCTATTCGACTTCACTGCTCCTGATGGGGTCTCCCATACGATCTGGCGGATCGAGCCGAAGTCGGCCACGCCGCTGACCGAGAAACTGCAACGCGTGCCCGTCCTTTACATCGCCGACGGGCACCATCGCGTCGCCGCCGCGAGCCGGGCCCGGGAGCAGCTCAAGGCCGCCAATGCGAAACACACCGGCGAAGAGGAGTACACCTTCTTCCTGGCCGTGCTGTTCCCGGCCAGCCAGGTCCGCATCCTGCCCTACAACCGCATCGTCAGGGAGCTGGGCGGCCGGTCTCCGGCGCTGTTCCTGTCGGCGCTGAGAGAAAGGGTTGCACTGTTCGAGAATGCATCCCCATCGCCGGAACGCAGGGGAGAGGTCCGCATCTATCTCGAGGGGCGCTGGTACGGGCTCGTGCTGGCGGGCCCGCCTCCGCATTCATCCGGAAGCTCTTCGGATCCGAGCACGATCTCGAGGCTCGATGTGAGCTTGCTTCAAGACCTTGTCCTGGAACCGCTGCTGGGGATCGAGGATGTCCGGACGGATGAGCGCATCGACTTCGTCGGCGGCCTCCGAGGCACCAAGGAGCTCGAGCGGCTCGTGGACAGCGGTCGGGCCGTGGCCGCCTTCTCGATGTTTCCCGTCTCGATCGAGGACCTCATGAGGATTTCGGACGCCGGCGGGATCATGCCGCCGAAATCGACCTGGTTCGAGCCGAAGCTGCGTGACGGACTGCTGATTCACGTGATCTGAGAAGACGCCTGTCCGATGAAGGTCCTGATAGCCGACAAGTTCGAGGAGTCCGGCCGGGATGGCCTGCGGGAAGCCGGCCTCGAGTTCCTTTACGAGCCAGACCTGAAGGAGGACCTGCTGGTGGAGGCCATCCGTTCCTCGGGCGCGGAGATCCTCGTCGTGCGCTCGACCCTCGTCACCCGGCCGATGCTCGAGGCGGGACGGCTCGTTCTGGTCGTGCGGGCCGGAGCCGGCTTCAACACGATCGACGTCGATGCCGCTTCCGAACGTGGCATCTACGTAGCGAACTGCCCCGGCAAGAACTCGCTGGCCGTGGCGGAGCTCGCCTTCGGGCTGATCCTCGCTCTCGACCGCCGGATCCCGGACAACACGGCGGACCTGAAGCGGGGCGTGTGGAACAAGAAGGAGTACAGCAAGGCCCGGGGGCTTTGCGGCCGCACGCTGGGATTGATCGGAGTGGGGAGAATCGGGACGGAGATGATCCCCCGGGCGCGCGCCTTCGGGATGCCGGTCGCGGCGTGGAGCCGCAGTCTCACCCCCGAGCGGGCCGCGCAGCTGCGGGTGGAGCTCAAAGGCTCTCCCCATGAAGCGGCTGCGGCCTCCGATATCGTCAGCGTGCACATCGCACTGACCCCCCAGACCCGGAACCTGCTCGATCGGGGTTTCTTCGAGGCGATGAAGCCGGGCTCCTACTTCATCAACACGTCTCGCGCTGATGTGGTGGACCAGCCGTCGCTGGAATGGGCGGTACGGGAGCGTGGAGTTCGCGCGGGACTCGACGTCTTCGCCGGCGAGCCGCCGGCCGGTACGGGGACGGTGGAGGCGGGGATCTTCAGCCTGCCCGGGGTCATCGGAACGCATCACATCGGCGCATCGACGGATCAGGCGCAAGAGGCCATCGCCGCCGAGACCGTCCGCATCATCGCGGAATACCGTCGGACCGGCCGCCCGCCGAACGTCGTCAACCTCGCGAAGAAGTCTCCCGCCACGCACCTTCTCGTCGTGAGACACTTCGACCGCGTGGGCGTCCTCGCTGCGGTCTTCGACGAGATCAAGGCGGCCGGCATCAACGTCCAGGAAACGGAGAACATCGTCTTCGATGGGGCCAAGGCGGCCGTCGCCCGCATCCACCTGAACCAGGCCCCATCCGAGGAGGTGCTGCGGTCGATCCGGAGGAGCACGAGCGACGTGATCGAGCTGTCGCTCCTGCCGCTCTGATACGGAGAAGCCGGCAGCCCGCGCAGCCGATCCATATGATGCGAATCGAGGGACAATCATGACAGAGCGCATCTTCAACTTCGCCGCAGGGCCGGCCGTGCTCCCAGAGCCGGTGCTCGGGGAAGCCCAGCGGGATCTCATGGCTCTGCCCGGCATCGGGATGTCGGTTCTCGAGATCAGCCACCGCTCCAAGACGTTCGAGGCGATCATCCGGGGCACCGAGGAGGACATCCGCAAGCTCGCGAGGGTGCCGGACAACTACCAGGTGCTCTTTCTGCAGGGAGGAGCCTCGCTCCAGTTCGCGATGGTCCCGATGAACATCCTCCCGGCCGGAAGCCAGGCGGACTACATCGTCACCGGATCCTGGTCGAAGAAGGCGGTCAAGGAGGCCGGAAAGCTCGGGCGGGTGAACATCGCTGCTTCGACAGAGAGCGAGAACTTCTGCCGCGTCCCGCAGCAGCCGGAGCTGAAGCTCGATCCCGAGGCGGCCTACGTCCACATCACCACGAACAATACGATCTTCGGCACGGAATGGCGCCGTGAGCCCGAGGTCGGTCGCGTCCCGCTGGTCGCCGATGCCTCCTCCGATATCTTCAGCAGGCCCCTGGACGTCACTCGCTACGCTCTGATCTATGCGGGCGCGCAGAAGAACCTCGCACCCGCTGGGGTGACGCTCGTGATCATCCGGGACGACCTGCTCTCTCGCAGCCCCAAGACCCTCCCGACGATGCTCGACTACAACACCCATGCCAGGGAGAAGTCGCTCTACAACACTCCGCCGGTATTCGCGATCTACGTGATGGGGCTCGTGATGAAGTGGCTTCACGGCCAGGGAGGGCTCGAGGGGATCGGCAGGAAGAACGCGGAGAAGGCGAAGCTGCTCTACGACACTCTCGATTCCTCGGGAGGGTTCTTCCGTCCGCACGCCAGGCCGGACAGCCGCTCGAACATGAACGTGACCTTCCGGCTGCCGTCGGAGGAGCTCGAGAAGAGATTCGTCGCAGAGGCGGCGAAGGCGGGCATGGACGGGCTCAAGGGGCATCGCTCGGTCGGCGGCATCCGCGCCTCGATCTACAACGCGTTCCCCCGGGCCGGCGTGGAGGCGCTCGTCACGTTCATGAAAGAATTCCAGCGCAGGAACGGTTGACAAGCACGCGACGACCCGACCGGACAAGCCAGGCATGTCGCTGAGGAGCAACTCAGCCGGCGAGGACGAGAAGCCCAACGGAGCGAGCCGGAGGGAGGAGGACCGGCAGCAGGGGCTCTTTGTGATCGTCCCTGCGTACAACGAGGAACTCTCCGTGGGCGAGGTCGTGCGGAAGATCAAACGGAAGGTTCCGAACGTCGTCGTCGTGGACGACGGCTCCACCGATGGGACCGGGCGTGTGGCGAGCGATGCCGGCGCCATCGTCCTCACGCACCTTATCAATCGGGGCCAGGGGGCGGCGCTGAAGACGGGCATGGACTTCTCGCTTGCCCGCGGCGCCGAGATCATCGTCACATTCGACGGCGACGGCCAGCATGATGTCGAGGACATCCAGGCCCTCGTCGCCCCTGTCCGCGAGGAGGGGTTCGATGCCGCGCTGGGCTCCCGCTTCCTCCGCGACGACAATCGGGTGCCGCCCGTCAGGAAGCGGACGCTGAAGCTCGGCGTTCTCTTCACGCGGATCGTGTCCAGGATCCGCGTGACCGACACTCACAACGGTCTGCGCGCCTTCTCGCGCCGGGCCGCGCTGCGCCTACGGATGAACGAGGACCGGATGGCCCACGCCTCGGAGATCCTCGATGAGATCGCGCGGCTTCGACTGCGCTATCGCGAGGTGCCGACGCGCGTGCTGTACAGCCCTTACTCGCTGAGGAAGGGCCAGCGATCCACCGCCGCGCTGCGCATCGTCGGGGGGTTTCTGGCATGGACGGCCTTCTGGACGGGCGTGGGGGTCCTCGTGCTGGCGCCGGTCGCGACCAAGTGGCTCGCGCGCCTGCTGGGTGTAGGCCGGGGTGCCGACGCGGTGTTCTATGTCACGCTGGTGGCCCTCTGCTACTTCTGCTTCCGGCTGCAACTGAAGACCCGTGATCTCGAACACCAGATCACACAGCTCGTGCGGAGACTCGCCATCGAACGCATGAGCGACCGCTAGCCCCCCCAGCATCTATGCCCGGCAGGGCTGCAGCAGCCAGATATGGCTGCGCCCCCGGCAGCGCGGAGTCCGCGTTTCGATTCGAGCACGATTCGAGCATGGACAATGGGAACCGGATGAGTCGCGGCCCCACAGCGATCGCCGTCGACCTGCTCACGCGCCGACCTGACCGTGTAAGACTTTCCTGGCGAGGGTAAGAAACCGCAAGAGGCCGCAAGAGATGCGTCCGCCGAAAACGCGGATTCTTCGGCGAATTCAGGGAAAACAGAGGAAATGATCCTTGGCATTCTCTTTGTATAAGCTCCAAGCAGCTTTCACTACGGGCTTTGAACGCGGCCGCGATTGGTGGGCTCCAACTGTCCTGGGGTCCCACCAACGCGGTCCGCCAACGCAGGCCCCAATGGGAGAGTGGAAAGGAGAAGATTGATGCGTACCTTTGTGGCATTCCTGCTGAGTGCCTTCGCCATGGCGCCGGTGCTCGCCGAGGGCCGGGAAGCCGATGTCAAGAAGCTCGCCGAGGCGGAGAAGATCATGACGGAAACGATGTCCGCTCCCGACAAAGGGATCCCCAGAGAGCTCTTGCAGCGGGCCGAGTGCGTCGGAGTCTTCCCGGGAGTCAAGAAAGCCGCTTTCGTCGTCGGAGGCGAGTTCGGCCGCGGCGTATTCACCTGCCGCCAGAAGGATGGCTCCATGGGTCCGCCCGCCTTTTTCACGATCGGCGGGGGTAGCTTTGGCTGGCAGTTTGGCGGGCAGGAAGCGGACCTCATTCTTCTCATCATGAACCCGAACGGAGTGAGTCACCTCCTGAGGGACCGCTTCACTCTCGGCGGTGAGGCGTCGGCTACGGCGGGGCCCGTGGGGCGCACAGCCAGTGCAGCCACCGACGTTCAACTGCACGCCGAGATGCTTTCCTGGTCCCGCTCGCGAGGAATCTTCCTTGGAGCCTCCCTGAACGGAACGGTGATCAGACCGCACGCCAAGGCGAATCAGGAATTCTACGGCAAGCCGGTCTCGGGCAAGGACATCCTCGTGGACGCGGCCGTCCCGATCAGCGCGGAGGCCCGTCCCTTCGTGAATACGCTCAGTCAGTACTCGCGACGATCGTAGCATCCAGACCAAGAATAGCATCCGGAAAAAGCCGGGGCCGCCGAGACGCTCACTCGGGGTGCAAGGCGGCCCCGCACGATACTTCTCGCCTCACTTCTCGTCTCGGGTTCGAGACCGGACGAGCTCAATGAGAAACGCTTGCTGCAGCGCCTCCGGAAGCGTTCGGCAAGGCGCGGTTCGAGACGAGAAGGACCTCTCCTCCCGCCAGAGGCGCCGAAGTAATGACATGGATGCGCGAACTGACCTCCGGAGGGAGCTTCCCGATTTGCTCTGCGCGGGCGACGGCAAAGACCTGCTTCTCCCCGGAAAGGGCGGCCGCAAGCTCTGACCGGTTGAAGATCTCCCGCACGTAAACCCCGTCCGAGTAGAACGAAAGCTGGCGGGTGATGTTGTCGAGGCCGTAGGCGAGAACGCGGTTCCCCTCTGCGCGGTACGAGTTGGTGACTTCTTTCATTCTCACCGCGAGGCTCCCCACCGATTTCAACGGGTTCAGGGCGGGATAGAGAACGGACACCGTGATCAGGTAGAAGGCGGAAACCACCCCGGCCGTGGCGGCTGCGGCTCGAAGGGGCCGCCCCGCAGACGCGGCGAGGATGAGCATTCCGCCGAGCGCGAGGACGCCGCTGACGATGAGGGACGGGACAAGAAGAGCCGGCTCGTACCGGCGGACCAGGAATGGCAGCGCGAGACCTGTGAGGACGAACAGCCCACCGGTCAGTCTCACCGGTATCAGGACCCACCGTGGGCGCGGGGCGGGGGCTCCGTCCGGGGCCGAGGCGGCTGCCTTCGAGGCCGCCCGATCCACCACCCGAGCGACCATGAGAGCGAAAGCAGGATAGGCGGGAAGGACGTAAAGATCCCGCTTCTCCGTCCAGACGGAGAAGAAGGCGACCACAAAGGCCGCCCAGATCAGCAGGAGCCGCTCGCTGGGCTGCCGCCTGTTCCGCAACGCGGACCAGACCGCTCCAGGCACCAGCAGGCTCCAGGGAAGAAGGCCGACCGGGAGGACCTCGGCATAGTACCAGGGAGGCTGCTTGTGATGCAGCCCGTAAACTGCCCGCTCGAGGACATGGCGCTTGACTGCCGCCCAGACGGAATAATCGCTTCCGCCCGCGAGCATCGCGACGGCCATCCACGCGACGACTACCCCGGCGAAGAGGGCGGGCCCAGAGAACGGAGCGAAGCCCTTCCATGCGCGGAGATTCCCGTCGAATGCCAGCGCCAGCAAAGCGACGCCGACGAGAAGGCACAATCCAACCGGCCCCTTGGCGAGGACCGACAAGCCGGCGCACAACCAGAAGGCAAGCCCCATCGCGCGTCCGGGCGCATCACCGGAGCGGTGGGTCTCGAAGGCAGTCAGGGCCGCCAGCACCAGGAAGCACAGAAGAGCGTCGATCTGGGCCGTCCGCCCCTTGTCCCAGGGGAGGTAGGTTGTGGCCAGGATGAGCCCCGCCAGCGCTCCCGCGCTTTCACCCCACCATCTCCGCCCGAGCCGCACCGTCAACGCGACACTGCCCAGGTAGGCCAGGATCGAGGGCAGGCGCGCGGTGAACGAACTGACCCGATGATAGGGAAGCGAGAAGAGCGCGATCAGCCAGAAGAAGAGCGGGGGTTTGTCCGTCGTGACGACGCCGTTCACGTGGGGGACGGCCCAGTGGCCGTCCGCGACCATTTCCCTTGCCCCCTCGCCAAAGTAAGGCTCGTCTGGGGCCCACAGGTCGTATCCCCAGACGTTCCATGCCGCGAGGACCGCGGCGAGGAGCAGTACGGCTCGGGAAGCCGTCATCGGGCCCCAGGATAGGTCAGAGTCGCGAGCGGCCGCCAGCGGATCAGGGGAGGAGGAAACGATCGAGCATTGGTGTTCGGGGACCAAGGTATGGTAGAAATCACCGCTGCTCACGGGGGAAGCGCCGCTCCGCCACCAGGCTGCGCAGCAGGAAGCGGTTCCCCCCTCTTCTTTAGCCGCCAATTGCGAAGAGGGGAACCATGTTCGGAAGGCTTCTACCGCGCGAAACCAGTTTCTTCGACTTCTTCGAGCAGCACGCCGCGCTCACGGTCGAAGGAAGCCGTGAGTTCCTTTCGCTCGTCTCGACCGGGGCCAACGTCGGCGCAAAGGCCAAGCGAATCAAGGAGATCGAGCACGAGACCGACGTCATCACTCACAACTGCGTCGAGGCGCTCCACAAGACCTTCATCACACCTATCGAGCGCGACGACATCCACCGGCTGATCACGCGGATGGACGACATCATGGACTTCGTCGAGGCCGCGGCCGAGAGGATCTCGCTCTACGAGATCAGGGTGATGACGCCGGAAGTGAAGGATCTCGCCGACGTGCTGGTCCGGGCGGCCGAGGAGGTCGAGAAGGCCCTCCGCGGCTTGCGCGACATGAGAAACGCCAAGGACGTCGTCAAGAGGTGCATCGACATCAACCGTTTGGAGAACGAGGCGGACGCGATCCTCCGCATCGCCGTCGCTCGCCTGTTCAGGGAGGAGAGGGACCCGATCACGGTGATCAAGTGGAAGGAGATCTACGAGAACCTCGAGAGCGCGGCCGACCGCTGCGAGGACGTCGCCAACATCATCGAGGGCGTCGTCCTCGAGCACGTCTGATCGATGGACATCCGCGGGCTTGTTGTCGTGGCGACGGTCATCGTCGCTCTGGGTTTCGACGTCATCAACGGTTTTCACGACGCGGCCAACTCCATCGCCACGGTCGTCTCGACGCGCGTGCTCAAGCCCAGTTATGCGGTTTTCTGGGCGGCCTTCTTCAACTTCATCGCCATGTTTTTCTTCGAGCCGAAAGTCGCCGGAACGATCTCGAAGATCGTCCGGGTCACGGCGGATGACCCGGCCTTCATCTACGTGGTCCTGTCGGGGCTGGTGGGCGCCATCGCCTGGGACCTTCTGACCTGGTGGTGGGGACTGCCGACCAGCTCCTCTCATGCGTTGATTGGCGGGCTCGCCGGCGCTGGCGTCGCCCATGCGGGCTGGGAGTCGCTCCGCTGGCCGACGCTTCTCACGACGATCAAGTTCATCCCCCTGGCGCCGCTGATCGGCTGCGGCATCGGCTTCTGCCTGATGTTGCTCGTGTACTGGGCGCTGAGAAGGTGGAGACCGGCAAGCGTCCATCTCGTGTTCCGACGGGCGCAGCTCGTCTCCGCCTCCCTGTACTCGCTCGGCCACGGCGGCAACGACGCGCAGAAGACGATGGGGATCATCGTCACTCTTCTCGTCGCCGCGGGGATGATGAGCCCGGACGTCAAGCTGACCCTCATGCGACCAGGGACTCTGTGGATCATCCTCGCTTGCCACGCGGCCATGGGAGTGGGAACCGCCC
The DNA here is from genome assembly GCA_003223995.1 of Acidobacteriota bacterium. GTDB lineage: Bacteria > Acidobacteriota > Polarisedimenticolia > QHYA01 > QHYA01 > QHYA01. The sequence goes on from QHYA01000097.1 coordinate 11,756, forward strand.
TGGGTGGCTGGCGGATCGTCAAGACGATGGGAATGAAGATCACGAAGCTCAAGCCCGTTGGAGGCTTCTGCGCCGAGACGGCAGGCGCCTTCACCCTCTTTCTCGCCACGCACTGGGGGATCCCGGTCTCGACGACCCACACGATCACCGGCTCCATCATCGGCGTCGGGGCGACGACGAAGCTGTCGGGGATCAAGTGGGGGGTCGCCGCCCGGATCGTCTGGGCCTGGATCTTTACCATCCCCGCTTCCGCGATCATCGCGGCGGCGGGCTTTTACGTGATCGAGCGTCTGCACGGCGGCTTCTGAACGGCCCCAGCTCGCGTCCGCGCCTCAGACTGAACCATTACCGCGCCCTCCTGTCGCTTCCCTGCGGATGACATAGAATGAATTTGTGCGGCCTTTGCACGTCCTTTTCTGGATCGCTATCGCCGCGCTCGGAGCCGCTGCCTTCGCCGTGGTCGCGTTCGCGCGTGGAGAGCCCGTCTCCGCCGCCTATCTCGTCATCGCGGCCGCGTGCACCTATGCGATCGCCTACCGGTTCTACTCCGGATTCATCGGCCGCCGCGTTCTGAGCCTGGACGACAGGAACACCACACCGGCGGTCCGGCGGAACGACGGGCGGGATTTCGTCCCGACCAACCGGTGGGTTGTTTACGGCCATCACTTTGCGGCCATAGCGGGGCCCGGGCCGCTCATCGGGCCGATCCTCGCGGCCCAGTTCGGCTACCTTCCCGGCACGATCTGGATCCTGGCGGGCGTGGCGTTCGGGGGAGCCGTGCAGGACTTCGTGATCCTTGTCGCGAGCCTCCGGCGCGACGGCAGTTCACTTGCGAAGCTCGCCCGGGACTACCTCGGCCCGCTCGGCGCCTTCGCAGGGACCGCCGGCATCCTGCTCATCATGATCATCCTCATCGCGGTGCTGGGGCTCGTCATCGTCAACGCTCTCGCGGAAAGCCCGTGGGGAGTCTTCACAGTCGGGGCGACGATCCCGATCGCGCTGCTGATGGGCGTCATCATGCGCGGTGGACACGGCCGGCAGGTCGCACAGGCGACTCTGATAGGTCTCGTTTTTCTCGCCGCGGCGCTCGTCGGCCGGCACGCCGTCTCGGCGCATCCGCAGCTCGGGCCGGCCTTCACGCTGGGCAGGCTGCCTCTTGCCTTGGCCGTGATTCTTTACGGCCTCGCTGCCTCGGTGCTGCCGGTCTGGCTGCTGCTGGCCCCGCGCGACTACCTCTCGACGTTCGTCAAGCTCGGGACCATCTTCGCGCTCGCCGCCGGCATCATCGTCGTCAGACCCGCCCTGCAGATGCCCCCACTCACGCGGTTCGCCGACGGCAGCGGGCCAATCTTCGGAGGGAAGATCTTCCCGTTCTGCTTCATCACGATCGCCTGCGGCGCGATCTCGGGGTTCCACTCGCTCGTCGCGAGCGGCACGACGCCGAAGCTCCTCTGCCGCGAGACGGACGCCCGCATGATCGGCTACGGAAGCATGCTCCTGGAGAGCTTCGTCGCCATCATGGCGATGGTGGCTGCGGCGGCCCTGCCCCCCGGGCAGTACTTCGCGATCAACTCCAGGCAGAGCCTCGAATGGATCACGGCGCAGGGGTTCCCTGTCACGGCACAGCAGATGGCAGAGCTCGCTGTGAGCGTGGGGGAGAAAACGGTCGCGGGCCGTACGGGAGGCGCTCCCTGCCTGGCCGTTGGCATGGCCGAGATCTTTCACCGCTTCATCGGCGGACCGCGGCTCGCCGCGCTCTGGTATCACTTCGCGATCATGTTCGAGGCGCTGTTCATCCTGACGACACTCGATGCGGGGACCCGCGTCGGCCGCTACCTCCTTCAGGACACGTTGTCGCGGATTGTTCCCGCCCTGTCCGGAAGCGGCTGGGGGGGGAACGTCATGACGAGCTGCGCCTTCGTGGCGGCGTGGGGGTACTTCCTCTGCGCCGGCGTCATGGACCCGCAGGGAGGGATCAACGCATTGTGGCCGCTCTTCGGCATCGCCAACCAGCTCCTGGCCGCCGTGGCGCTGGCGATCGGCACGACGATTCTCTTCCGCACCGGCCGTGGCCGGTACGCGTGGGTGACCCTGATGCCCCTCTGCTTTCTGCTGGCGGCGACGGTGACGGCGGGTCTAGAGAAGATCCTCCACACCGATCCGCGGGTCGGCTTTCTCGCGCATGCCGCTGACCCGGCGACCGCACCGGTGCAGGCCTTCAATGACAGGATCGACGCCGCCGTTTCGGCGATCTTCCTGATCCTGGTAGCGACGGTCGTCGTCTCGGCGGTCCGAGAGTGGGGGAAGGTTCTCTCCGGGCAGCGATCGGTCGAGCCGGACCCTCCGCTGCCGGCCGGCGGAGGAGCCTCCGGCAGCCCTGCGCTGGCAGGAGCGCCAGGTGCCGCGCGCCCCTATCGCTGTTGCTGAAGCGCGGGGCTCCCGGCCGGGTCGGTGTCCTTTACGGCGGCGGGGAGAAGGGGAGAGGGAAAGGCTCGTACCATCGATGGATGCGGGGCGCAGCCTATAGCCGCCCCAGTGCCTTGGCCGGGGGATGCTGCGACCACTGAAGCGTCCCTTCAGCTCCTTCATCCGCCTTTCCAGCAGGCCCCGTGCGGGGATCACGCTGCTCTGAGGAGAAGCCCAGGCTCCCAGCCGCGCGCCGCGCGGCCGGGTTCGGAAATAGGCGTCCGATTCGCCAGGCCCCAGAGCCTCGACGTTCCCCTCGATGCGTACCTGGCGGTGGAGCTCTTCCCAGTAGAGCACGGCCGCCGCCAGCGGATTGGAGGCGAGCTCGCGTCCCTTGCGACTGCGATAATTCGTGAAGAAAACAAAACCCCTCTCGTCGACCCCTTTGAGCAGGACGACGCGAGCGGACGGCTTTCCGTCCGGGGTCGCCGTGGCCAGGGTCATGGCGTTTGGCAAGGGAAGCTCGGCGGAGGCCGCCTCGTCGAACCATCTGCGGAATTGGACGATCGGGTCGGGGTTCATTCCGCCTCTGTCGAGCCTGCGTCGCCCCTGCGCGGCGGACTGCTTCTGCGGCCCTCCGCCGCGCAACGGAATCAGGCCCGGTTCGAAATGAGGTCCTGGTCTTCAGGGTGGCGGCGGATGTAGGTCGCGACGTAGGGACAACTGGGGATGACTTTCAGGCTGTTGGCTCGCGCGTAGGAGAGCCCCGCGCGCACGACCATATGGGCCAGGCCGCGGCCGCGGAATGCCGGGGGGACGAAGGTGTGGACGAAGTCGAGGACCTTCCCCGAGCGGTGGTACTCGAGGATGGCTTCCTCGCTGCCTCCGAGCCGCACCACGAATCGTTCCGCTCCAGCGTCGTGTTCGACCTGCTCCATGTGCTGAAGCGTAGCCGGTCGCCTGCGCCAAGGCAAGACGCAGGGTCGGTTCAGAGCGAACCAGAGGTGGGACCGTGCCGGTGAGAGCCGGCGGGGCTTTGCTCGGGCGGCTCATCGGACGGGGCTGGCCGCTCCGCGACCTTTCGATCCACCTGTTCCAGCACCGCGATCGCTGTAGAACCGCGTCTGAGTCGCTGCGCCATGAAAGTGATCAACAGGGGTGTTGCCGCCCCGATATTGAAAGCGAGGATCCGCTGATGAATGTCGTAGCCGATCGCGAGCATGCCAGCCAGCAGCGCCAGCATGAACCGTGTGATCCAGAATCCGATCCTCCTGTAGCGCGCCGGGAATCGGACGGGGCGCGAGTAGTAAAAACCGAGAAGGGTCACGATCTCTACCGCAACGCTGCCCAGGAAACCCCAAAGGAATGTCTCCGAAGGGTTCATCTGCGAATCACATTTCCTTCGACCCTCGCCGTGGTCCGGTGAAGGTGGCTACCCGGGCGGGATATCCTTGATCTTGTCATCGGAGACCGTGCCCTCCTCGTATCGGGCGACCTCTCTCAGGTCCTCGAGGAACCTCTCGCTTTTCGCGGCAGAAAACCCACGCTCCTGCATCTGCTCCTTGATCCAGTTCAGATGCTTCCGAGCTTCCCAGTTCCTACGCCTTTCCAAGGGGACCTGGAGGTTTCAGCGACATCGAGAATCGGGAACCCTCCTGTGGGAGCGAGCCTGCGATCGTCGCCACCACGAGGCGCGCCCGTAGAGAGCATGCGAGATCTGAGGTCCGATCCGGGCCGGGTATTTCCCTGGACGGCCCGGATGATAATTACCATCAGGAATCCCCCCATCACGAAGAAATAGAAGGGCACTGAAAGCCGCCCAGCTGTTTCAAGCCATGAGGGATACATTTCCGTTCCTCCTGAAAAAAAGAGGCCCAGACGGGCTGACCTCTTCCGTATGCATCCGGAGAAGACAACCCCACGACGCGAATATGAGGCAAGAACCACTCCCTTGCCAGCGAGGCCAGGTTCGCCTTGACTCCAAGACCGGCGGTAATATCCTACCGGGTCTCGTCGTCTCGATCCAGACGTTCGGCCCCTACGCAGCCATTTCGGAAATGAGGGAGCCGAGGGCAGGTTTCCTCCGCGCAGTGACTGGGGATTTCCTCTTCGCGGCTCGGCGGCGCGAGCCAGTCCATCTTCAGGTCAGGTTTTTTTCGCTGGTGAGTTTCTAGGGAGGCGGCGTAGGCGCGGACGATGGATGGCTGATTCGAGGGACCTCTTCTCAGCTCGTGTTCGCCGGTCGGACCACTCCGAGACTGAGCCACATGATGCGGACCAGTTCCATTGCCGTATAGGGTTGCCGCTCGCCGCGGTGGAGGTAACGGAGACGATACAGACGCTCGATGACCAGGGCCAGACAGTTTAACAGCCAGCCCATCAGAAGGCTGTTTTCATGATGGTGACGGATCCGCTCCAGGCTGTGGCGGTTCTTGCCCTCGTTGAAGCCTTGGTTTTCGATCTGCCAGCGGCTCTTGGCCATTGCGAACAAAGCCCGGCTCCCAACCTGCCCTGAGGGAAAGTCTGTCAGCCAGTACGCTTCGACGACTTGTCCATCCGGTTTGTGCTGCCGATACTTCAGAACCCGGACGGTCGACCACTTCAACGATTCCCAGGGATCGAAATCATCCGCGTCCCAGAGCTCGATGTGATCCTTACCCTGAGTGAAGCTCGAAGAGGGAGGACGGTTTGCGAAACGCGCCTCAGCCGCAGCCAGCAGCTCGGGGAGGTTGCCCTTGAGCCGGACCACGGCGCGCAATCCGAGCTTCCCGACCCGGTGCAGGAATGGAGCATTTGCGTACAGCCCGTCGGCCACGACGTAGTCTGCAAAGCGTGGCCCAAGATGTTCGACGCCGCGCTCGAGCATCCTTCCGCTGGCTGCCAGTTCGCTGTCACCGGGACCGTACGGTTCCACGTCGAAGGGCAGGACGATCTCTGCCCCGACGATACAGATCATCGAGAAGTGATGGTTGTGTCCCACAATCTCGTGCTCGGCGTTGTAAATCGGGTGGCACAACGCGCAGCGGGCTTTACGGCTGCGGGCCGCCCCGGTGCCATCGAGGGCCAGGCCGATGAAGCGCTGACAGTCGAAAGCCTTGTTCCGCTTGGCCCGCTGAGCGACCTGGGCCAGGGCTTTGCGTGTCACTGAGGGATCGAGTCGCTCGGTGAAATAAGCCAAGGTGTCGTCACCAAAGCGGCGTGTCACCGCGAGGGCCCGACGGGCCCGGGAGCGGACAAGGCTCTCGATGGCGTGAAAGGCCCCCTGCCGGATCACTTCGCTGATGATGAGGGCCCACATCAAGGTCTCCGCACAGATCGAGCTGCAGCGGCGGCCGTCACCCGGGCGCCTCAAATAGCGCTCCAGCTTCAGACACCGGCGCACGTACTGCTTAATGTGCCGGGGGTTAGGTCCGCTCACCGGCCCCGCTGCTTGCGCCTGAGGGCCAGCAACTGCGCGTTGGCCGCCAAGACCTCTGCGACGGCCTGCTTGAACTCGCGTCCCGCCTCAACCCGACGGCGGACACCCTCGACCCACTCGGTAGGGATCCTTTCGACGCGCTTCTCGCCCTCCACCATGAAGGTCAATGACCAGCCGGGGTGACCCTCACCCGAAGCACAGCGACAGGTGGGCTTCCCGCATCGGGTGTGCGTGAGGGCGAGCGAGCCGGGGAGCAGATCGTCGGGGATGTTGTAGCGACGTAAGAGTTCGAACTTGCGCTGGCGAAGCTTGGCGGCCAGAGGACCCTTGGGTTCGGTTAGGTCCTTCATCTTGGTGTATCTATACACCAAGAAACTGGCGGAAGTCAAGCACCCTTCGCGAATGCGAAAATAGGCCGCCCCGCGAGATCTACCCCCTAGAAGTTGTGCAGGCTTGGTCTGCGGACGCTTCCGAGGCTACCTCAAAGCGTCATTCCGAAATGGCTGCTGCCTCCTCACTTCCTTCTCGAGCGGGACCCTGCTGCCCCAGCTTCCACCGCGCTCGTTTTCTGGACCATCAGCAAGCTCATTGGGGATCTCACCCTTCCCGCTTTCTGAGCGTGAGCGGGTTTCCACTGCAGAACGCTGACTCTACGAGAGATCGCCTTCCACGCGCCCGGGGGCGTCGCCGGAACGCTCCGAAGCGATGAGCCGTCCGCGGCGGCGAGTTGGAGCCGGACCTCTCCGCGCCGACTGTCGATGACGCAACTCAGCCGCTGCACGGGTTCACCTTGGCCGTGCGAGATGAGCCGCCCCGCCGCAGAGAAGGCCGCTGCGAAGTCCCGGCTCATCTCGTGGGTGACCCCCGCTCCCAGGGCGGCGAACTCGATGGCCGCCCCGGCAGCGCTGCGGGCCGCGGCGTCATTGTCGAGAGACAGGACGATGTGGAGCGAAACTTTGCGTGAAGAGATCATCTAGCTTCCAGGATCATAGAAGGCGCTGGAAATTCCTGTCAAGGCGAGCCAGCGCCACGAACACGGCGAGCGCGGGCTGTTGGACTCTTGGGAGAGGGGAAGCGATCAGGAAGGCATCGGCAAAGCGCGGATTGTTCATTGCGGCACCCTCGTCGTCGCAATAGATTCCAGAAGAGTCAGGGGCGCCCCCTCGCCGATCACCGCTCCTTTCTCCCCCCCAGGCTTCTGGCCATGACGAGAATGGACCGAGCAACTTCCATTCACTTTCGTCTCTATTGCCTGCTGGCCGGTGCGGCCGCGAGCGCCGCGCTGGCAGCGGCCCTCATCGCTCTCCCTTCCGTTCCGGACACCGGCACCGAAGCCCTTCTCTTCACGCTCCTCGCGATTCCTTCCGCCGCGCTGGCGTATGTTGTGAGGCCCTCCATCACCCTCCCCCTCGACCTCTCCTACCTGCTGGCGGCCTCCCTCCTGTTTCCCATGCCCGTGGTCGTGATAGTCGCATTCCTCGCCGGCTGCGCCGCTTCCGTCCTATCCCGTCGCGAGCGTCGACCCGGCGGCCTGCTCGCTGCCGCGGGGCTGAATGCAGCGACGCTCACGGCCATGGCCGTGGCCGCGTGGCTGACCGTCGAGGCCCTGTGGGATCCGACTGCGCAGGCCGGCCTGCTGGCCCCGGCCGCTCTCGCGCTCGCTGGTTTCATGGCTCTCGTGCTGGCGCACATCCTGATGATGCTTCTGGCGAGTCTGATGCGTGGGGAGGCGCTCCTCCAGCAGGTCAGGCGATATGTCGGAAGCGTTCTGGCGTTCGATCTGCTCTCGGTTCCGATCAGCCTGCTGCTCGCGCTGAACCTGCGCGATGGCGCAGGTATCGGGTTCGTGATCCTTGCCGGGCTGGCGCTTCTGGGAGCGTTCCTGCTCCTGCGGCTCGACCGCGCACGCAGCGATCTCTCCTCGGCCCACGGGAAGCTCGAGCGACGGATCGAGGAGCTCCGGAGCCTGAACGTGATCGGCCTCGAGCTGACCTCCGGGCTCTCTCCCCGACAGATCCTGGAGACTGTCGCCCGTGAGTGCGTGAAGATCTTCCCCTACGACTGCTGCGTGGCAGCGGTGTTCGATCCGGAGAGCCTCGAGCTTCAGTTCCAGATCGTTCGGGACGCCTCAGGGACGGCCCAGCAGATCCCGCAGGTTTCCTCCACAGAGTTCGCGGGCTGGGTGCTGGGCGGCTTCGGCCCGCTTCTCATCCGGGACCTGAGAAAGCAGACCGTGCCCGGGCCCTTGCGGGCCATCGTCCGGTCCCCGAGGGTGCGGGCCTTCATGGCCTCGCCGCTGCGGGTCGAAGGGATGATCGTCGGCCTCCTCTGCATGCAATCGAACCGGGAGGACCCTTACGACGAGCACGCTTTGTCCGTCCTGACGGCCCTCGCGCTGCAGGCCGGCATGGCGATCGAGAATGCTCGGAACTACCAGCGGGCGACGCGCGATGAACTGACCGGGCTCTACCAGCGCGAGTATTTCTTCCAGCGGCTGCAGGACGAGCTGCTTCGCTCGAGCCGCTATCGCTCTCCCTTTGCGATCCTGATGCTCGATCTCGACGGCTTCAAGATGATCAACGATGTCTACGGCCATCTCGCAGGCGACCGGTACCTCCGCGCGCTCGGCGAGACGATCCGGGCGAACCTGCGCGCCGCCGACATACCGGGCCGATTCGGAGGCGAGGAGTTCTGCCTGTTGCTTCCCGAGACCGATCTTCCCGGCGCCCAAGTGATCGCGGAGCGGATCCGGGCGGCCGTGGCTGCGCTGCAGATCAGGGAGGGCCGGGAAACTTTGAAGACGACGATCTCGATCGGCATCGCGGTCCATCCTCAACATTTCTCGGGCACCGCGTCGAGCCTTGTCGGCGCCGCCGACGAGGCCCTCTACGCCGCCAAGAAGTCCGGCAGGAACCGCATCATCGCGGCAGCGGCGTAGTCTTGCCGCCGGCCGCGGCGAACTGGGGCCTCAAGGCTTCGGCGGCGCGACTGGGGCAGGAGCCTTGGGGGGAGCCGGCAGCGGCAGCGAAGCGTGGACAACGATATAGCGCCACTTCCCTCCCTTTCTCTCCGCCACTGAAGTGAACCGCCCTTCCATCTTGACGGGCTTGGCACCCCCGGCTTTTGGCTCGCCCGTTAGCAGGAACCTTCCCCACCCAACCGAGAAGTTTCCCTTCGTCGTGTAGTTCTGCTCGAGGAAGACGAAATCCTTGATCGTCATCGAACCGAGCATCTCCGCGTAGAGCTTGCGGATCGCCTCCGTTCCCTTCGCCTCCATGAGGTCCGGAGCGTAAAGGGTCGCATCCGGAGCGTAGAGATCCACTACATGCTCGAGGCTTCCGGCCTTGACTGCCCGGACCCAGGCCGCATCGACATCCTCCAGGCCCTCGGCCAGGACGGCGGAAGCGGCGGCGCAGGTCGAAGCGAAAAGGACAGACATGACAAAGACTTTCCAATCGGTTTTCATCTCGAAATCCTCGCTTCCCGCTCGGCGGCAGCCAAGCGTCTGGCAGTCATCGGTTGCGGTCGAGGAACGAGGCGAGACTCGTTCCGACCCGGCTGCGGAAGCGCTCCTCCAGCGACTCGGCCTCACCCGAGGGACGGTCGAGAAGGATCCGCTCGATGCGGTGCGAGGGGAACAGGGCTGTCGTCGCGTGAGCGTCTCTGTCTCCATTCACCGCCGAAGATGTCCAGGAATCGAAGGATGACAGGTCGATCCCCTCGACCGTGATCCCATGCGGGGCGATATCGCGCAGGACTTCCCAGAAGCGCTCCTTGGGCTCGCAGAGATAGACCAGTACCGTCTGGCCTGGCTCGATCTTCTCCCCTTGCGCCGGGCTCTCCGACAGCTCGATCAGGACCCCGCCCGTATCTTTCGGGTTGAGGAACGCGATCCTGCTTCCTCCCGCGCCGGACCTGGGCGCCTCGCCCACTGTCCGGACCCCCGCCCCCTCCAGCGCACTCAGGGCCGCTTCGATGTCCTCCACGGCAAGGCAGAGGTGATGAAATCCTTCCCCTCGCTTGCTCAGAAACCGGGCCACAGTGCCATTTTCCTCGATCGGCTCCAGCAGCTCGAGGCGGGTCTCGCCCCGGCCCAGGAAACCGACGCGGATCCCCTCGGCGGGGAGAGTCTCGATCGCGCCGAACGGCATGCCGATCCGTCCGGAGTAAACACGAGCGCTGCTTGCAATGCTGCGTACGGCGATCCCGATGTGGTCAATCTTCAGGAACACCTTGTCATCCTCCGGCGCCTTCGCTCGCCCTCCCGGTGCTCAAGACGAGCCGCCAAAACGAATCTTGTTCAGCACCTGCTCGACGGCCGTGTAGGGATCGATCCGCCGATCGGAGATCTCCCCGACGATCCTGTCGAACTCCCCATCGGGCAGGCAGGCATCCCGCGCGCGATCCAGCAGCCTGTCCCGGAGCAGGTCGAGGAAGCGCGAGGCGGACTGCTCCCGGCGGCGCCTGGCGGCCGCCGCTGGATCCCGCGCGATCCGCCGTGCGATGGCCTCCGCCAGCTCGGCTGTTCCCTCGTCTCGAATGGCTACCGTGCGAAGGATCTCGGGCTGCAACGATCCTCTCGCTTCCGACGGAACCATGGCAAGCATCGTTTCCAGCTCGGCCTGCAGCCGGTCCGTCCCCTCCCGATCGGACTTGTTGATCACGAAGATGTCGGCGATCTCCAGGATCCCCGCCTTGATCGCCTGGATGTCATCCCCCATTCCCGGCACGAGAACGACGAGGACGCAATCGGTCACGCGCACGACGTCCACCTCGTCCTGCCCCACCCCTACTGTCTCCACCATGATCACGTCGCGGCCGGACGCGTCAAGGATATCCATCGCGTCGGAGGCCGCCTTCGACAAGCCTCCCAGGGCGCCACGCGTCGCCATGCTCCGGATGTAAACCCCCGGGTCGGCGGAGTGGCGCTGCATCCGGATCCGGTCACCCAGGATCGCCCCGCCGGAAAAGGCGCTCGAGGGATCGACGGCGACCACCCCGACCGTCTTCCCTTCCGAGCGGTAGCACGCCGTCAGCCGGTCCACGAGGCTGCTCTTGCCCCCCCCGGGGAAGCCGGTGACCCCCACGACCCGAGCGCGTCCTGTGCGGGGGAAGATCTCCTGGAGGATATCCCTCGCCTGCGGTGCGCGCTCCTCCACAAGGGATATCGCGCGGGCAAGGGCCCGCTCGTCGCCGGCCATCAGCCGCTCCACGATTTCCATTCCAATCCTTGCCCGCCATCCTCCCGATCACGAGATCCGTGTGTGGAGCGTCCGCCGCGGGGCCCGCCCGCCGGCTGCATGCGAAACCGCGGGCTGTGGCCTCGACATGCCTATTGTTTGAGGAGCTGGCGGGCGATCACCAGCTTCTGGATCTCGGAGGTCCCTTCGCCGATCGTGCAGATCTTGACGTCGCGGTAGAACTTCTCCACGGGGAAGTCCTTGATGAATCCGTAGCCGCCGTGGATCTGGAGGGCCCGGTCGGTCACGCGGACCGCCGTCTCGGAGGCGAAGTACTTGGCCTGGGCGGCGAAGCGGCGGTGGTCTTCTCCGCGATCCTTGGCGAGCGCGGCCCGCTCGGTTAAGAGCCGCGCCGCGTCGATCCCGGTCGCCATTTCGGCCAGGTAGAAGCGGATCGCCTGGAACTCGCCGATGGCACGCCCGAACTGCCTCCGCTCCTTTGAGTACTTCAAGGCCGCCTCGTAGGCGCCCCGCGCGATCCCGACGGAGAGCGCCGCGATCGAGATGCGCCCCGCGTCCAGGATCTTCATCGAGTTCGTGAAACCCTCCCCTTCGGCTCCGAGAAGGGCGTCGGCCAACAGCCGGCAGTCCTCCATCACGAGGGTGCACGTGTCGGAGGCCCGCATGCCGAGCTTGTTCTCCTTCTTGCCGACCCGGATGCCCGGGTTGTCGAGCTCGACGATGAAGGAGGAGATCCCGTCGTGCCCCTTCGACGGTTCGGTGACCGCCATCAGGACC
>QHYA01000098.1 GCA_003223995.1 Acidobacteriota bacterium
CTTCTCCCTCGAGGTCGTAACCATCCTGGTCGATTTCGTGAAGCTGGCCGCCATCGTGGCCATCCTTCTCTGGATGAACGTCCGCCTGGCGCTCGTCACCTTGGGCATCGTCCCGGTCCTCTTCATCACCTCATTCTATTTCCGCCAGCGGCTGCGCGACTGCTACCGGGCGGTCCGCACGAGGATCGCGCGCATCAACTCGGCTCTCCAGGAAGCGATCTCCGGCATGAGGGTGGTTCAGCTCGTCCGCCGGGAGAGGCGGCAGGCGGAGGAATTCGACGCCATCAACAGCGACCACAGGGACGCCGACATGCGGTCCGTTCTCTACGACTCCGCGTTCTCCGCGGCCGTGGAGCTGGTCGGGACCGTCGCCGTCGGTCTGATCATCTGGTACGGAGGCGGAAGCATCCTGCGCGGCGCCATGACCTTCGGCACTCTGGTCGCGTTCCTGGAATACACGAACCGATTCTTCGTGCCGATCCGCGACCTGGCGGCCAAGTACTCCGTCCTTCAATCCGCCATGGCCTCCTCGGAGCGCATCTTCGCCCTTCTCGACACGGCCTCCGAGATCGTCCCTCCGGGTTCGCCACGCCCCATTCCCGACGATGGTGGAGGGGCGATCGAATTCCGCGACGTCTGGTTCGCATACCGGCCCGGCGAGTGGGTCCTCCGGGGCATCTCGTTCTCCATCGCTCCCGGCGAGCGCGTCGCCCTGGTCGGAGCCACGGGCGCGGGGAAGAGCTCGATCATCAGGCTGCTGATCCGGCTTTACGACGCCCAGCGGGGGCGGATCCTCGTGGACGGGGTGGACGTGCGCGACGCCGACCTGTCCTCGCTGCGGAGGCGAGTCGGCATCGTCCTGCAGGACCACTACCTCTTCCAGGGCACGATCGAACGGAACCTGACTCTGGGCGATCCCCGCATCAGTCCCCCGAAGGCGCGCTCCGCCGCGGCCATCTCCGGGGCGGAAGGCTTCATCCTCGCGCTGCCGAAGGGGTACGAGGAGGAGGTCCGCGAGCGCGGCAGCAACTTTTCCGTGGGACAGAAGCAGCTTCTCTCCTTCGCGCGCGCCCTCGCCTATGACCCTCGCATCCTCGTGCTCGACGAGGCCACTTCTTCCGTGGACTCGGAGACCGAGAGCCAGATCCAGAAGGCCATGGGGCGGCTCTTGGCGGGACGGACCTCGGTGATCGTGGCCCACAGGCTCTCAACTGTCGCCGGCTGCGACCGCATCATCGTGATCCACCACGGCGAGATCCGGGAGGAGGGAACGCACTCACAGTTGTTGCAGCGGGGCGAGCTGTACGCGGCCCTCTGCCGTTTGCAGTTCGGAGGCTCTTGACGGCAGGGCTCGCCGTGCGGAGGGGCACCCGAGGATACTGCGATGGAGACACCCTGAGGAGGAATCGATGGCAGAGCAGCAGAAGAAGGGCGAGATTCCGATCAAGATCACCGACGATGTGCTTCACGGGGTCTACGCCAACCAGATGATGGTCTCGCACACCCGGGAGGAGTTCGTCATGGACTGGGTCAACCTCTTCCCTCCCGAGGGAATCGTCAACGCACGAGTGATCATCAGCCCGGGACACCTGAAGCGCGTCATCCGCGCCCTGCAGGAGAACGTGCGCAAGTACGAGGAGCGGTACGGTGAGATCGGCGAGGCCCCGGAGCCCCCGGGCGGCCACGGTCCGCTGATCAATTGAGAGCCTGAGAGCCGTTCACCGCTTCCGGGCGATGAGCACGATCCGGGGGGTATCGAAGCTCAGCGGCTGCTTGTCCAGGCTGCCGTGCAACTCGACGACCTCGAGCCCGCAAGCCCCCGCCATCAGGATCAGCTCCCGGGCGGTGTAGAGACGCACCGAGAATTGCTGCTTGCGGGTCTTGCCCTCCCGGCAGATCTCCCGCTCCGCGACGCAACGCCCGCTGGCATGATCCAGCCTGTTGCGGTCGATGACGTGGCCCGCCGCGAACGAGGTCACGATCGTGGGCTGGAAGTGACGGACGAGGAAATCCCGGTTCATGGTGTCCAGGCAGAGCAGCCCTCCACGCTTGAGGGCCCTTGTCATGCGCGACAGCATCTTCAGATCCTCCTTCTCCTCTGAGAAGTAGCCGAAGGAGGTGAACAGGTTGATGACGCGATCGAATCGACCGGCCCGGCTCGTGAATCTCCTCGCGTCGGCCCGGACCCATTCCACCTCGACACCCGCGGTCCTGGCCCGCCGCCGGGCCTGTCGCAGTTGGGCGGCCGAGAGGTCCACGCCGGTCACCGTCAGCCCCATCCGCGCCAGCGGCACGGCATGCCTGCCGAAGCCGCAGCAGACATCGAGCAGGCGCAAGCCCGGGCGCAGGTCGAGAACATCCTTCAGGAATTCCAGCTCCCGTTCGACCCGATCGTCCGTGAATCGATAGATTTCCACGTACGACCGGTCGAAGAGACGCTGCCACCACTCCGCCATCGCGTCTCCGGGGCGGATCGCGTCCGCTGTCCTCCGCTGCTGCACCGGAGATCGCGAGCAGCATCCGGAGTCTCCGGGTGCGCAGCGCCCGGCGCTCCCCCCCTCTCAGCGCCCTCTGATGCTGAGGCCGCGCAGCCCGGGCTCGAATTCGAGCGAGAGATCCCGCAGCACGTCCAGCCCGAGATAGCCCGAGATCTCCGTGCCGACGAGCCGGCTGCGAGAGGAGAGGTCGATCCCCACCACCGACAGGCTCTTCGGCTTCAATCCCGCGAAGGAAAGGCTGAGCCCTTCGATGTCCTCGACCTTCTCGAGGCTGCCGCCGAAGCCGTACGTACGGGCTGATCTCTTTCTCCGGCCGATTCCGTCGAGTCCGGAGGCCGCAGCAAGGCCGAGCACTGTCCGAGAAGCCCCCGTGTCCAGCATCATCAGCGCGCTCTTGCCGCCGTTCAGGCCCACCCTCACGAGCAGTTGCCCTTCGATTCTCCAGATCCGCACCGGCGGCGCACCCGAGCTGGCAGGCGACCTGTCGGAAGGGCCCTTCCCCCTCGCCCGGGCCCCGCTGCGCGCGGCAGCCTCCGGATCCTCCAGGACCAGGCGCCTGCCGCGCAGATCGATGGTGAGACGGAACGAGTCGAGCACGTCGGCCCCGAGGATGCCATCGTAGCGGCCCAGTGGATCGACATTCCCCGAAGCGACGATCGCCGCGGCGTTGCGGAAAACGACCTCGCCAAGAGAAAGCGAATCGATGAGACCCCGGGAGGTCTGGTGCCGGCCCGTTCCGCCGCCGCCGAAGAGGGCTCCCTGCGAGAGGCTCCGCAGGGCGATCCCCTCGGCAGCGCGCGCCGACAGGAAGAGTCCCGAGGCTCCCGTGTCGAGAAGGCAGCGCAGCTTGCGCTCCTTCACTCGCTTCCCTCTCTCGGCGGCCTTCTCCGGGGCCTTCAGCTCCATGGCATAGCCGTCCAGGACGCCCGGCGTCTTGGAGATCGGCCAGATGGGGATCTCGCTTCGCGCGGGCTTCTCTTGCAGGAGCCAGAGCGGCGTTTCCCCGAGGGCCCGGTAGAAAGCGATCGTGGCGCGAACCGACTCGCGCTGAGCTTCCTCCTCTCCCTCCGACAGCTCGAGGTAACGCGAGAGGACGGCTGCGGCGTCCTGCCGCTGGGCCAGAGCACCCGCGTAGTGGAAGAGCACGTCCGGATCGTCCGGGGCGATCTCGTACGCGCGCTGCAGCTCGGCGATTCCCTTCTCGACGTCCCCTCGGGCGATCATCATTCGGCCAAGCCCCAGGTGGGCGTGCGCCAGCGACGGTGTCGTTTCTACGGCGCGTGAGAAGGCCTCGGCCGCTCGCTCCAGCTCGCCTGCGCGAATGAGCGCCTCGCCGTATGCGACCAGAGCTTCCCCCCCGAGCGTCACCGACGCCGCAGTCGCGGCGCCACGCGCCGCGGATTCCTCGGTGGACACCGCCGCAGGGGCGCGAGCGGCGGCGACCGCCTTCTCCGCCGCCGCGAGGGCCTCGCGGAACTGGTCGAGCCGCAGAAGGCACCGGCTCTCCCCCGCTAGCAGGGCCGGGTCATCTGGAGCGGTCTGCCGGGCGGAGCGATAGGTTTCCAGCGCCTCCTTCCACCGCCGCTTCTGCTCGGCCAGCCTCGCTCTGTCGAAAGGTCCCGAGGGATGCTCGGAGAGGATTTCCGGCGGGGCGGCTGAGCGTTCGCCAGCCGGACCCTGCTCGGCTGGGTCCTTCCCCGTGCGCACTGCGCCAGATTGCTGATCGTCCTGCGCGCGGGGCTGCGCGAGGACCACGGCGAGCACGACGAGCAGGAAGAGTCGCGCCGCGCAAATCCCTCCCACCGCGAGTCTCCTTCGCTTCTCTCCGGCGCTCACATCCTTGCTCCCCCCACGGCTGGGATCGCGTTCGGCGGGTCGTACGACTGGCTGGCCGGCCGCCCCGGATGCGCCGGGAAGGGGCCGGGAGCCGATCCTCAGTTCGTCCTCTCCAGCCTCGCGATGGTCTCCACGTGGAACGAGTGAGGAAACATGTCCACTGGTTGGACATCGGTCAGGCAGTAGCCTCGCGAGCAGAGCCCGCTCAGGTCGCGGGCCAATGTAGCGGGATTGCAGGAAACGTAAACAATGCGGCGGGGCCCGATCTCGGGGATCGAGTCAATCATGTCTTCGTGCACTCCGCTCCGAGGCGGGTTGATCGTGACCACATCGTAGTTCTTCTTCGTCGCGGCGAGCCGCCTCACGAAGCGGCGGGCCTCCGCCTGGACGAATCGAACATTGGTCACTCCGTTCAAGGAGGCGTTCGCTCCGGCGCACCGGACGGCTTCCGGCGAGCTCTCGACCCCTGTCACTCTCCGCGCGCGCGTGGCGAGGAACAGCGTGAGCCCCCCCACGCCGCAGTAGAGATCGAGAACGCTCTCGCGCCCGCGGGGCAGCGCGAGCTCCCGGGTCCGCGTGTAAAGCGTCTCGGCCTGCTCGGTGTTGACCTGGAAGAAGGCGGAAGCGGCGATGTCGTAGCGGATGCCGCAGAGCAGCTCTCTCACACGCTCGCGCCCCGCCAGGAGCCTATCCTGCTTGCCCTGTGATCCCCTCTCATTGTGCACGATCGTGCGCACGACCCCAACCACATAAGGGCAGCGCTCCATGAGAGCCCGAGCCAGCTCCCTTTCTTCGGGCATGTGACCTGGGGTGGTGACTAGATTCACGAGTACCTCGCCTGTCCTCCTCCCTTCTCTCACCACCAGATGCTTTAGCAGCAACCGGGGATCTCTTTCCCGTGTTCCCGGCGGAGCCTGCCGGCCGTCCTCCGGCTCGGGTGCCGGGCCGTATCGCTTGTCGGCAAGGAGTGACCGCGCCGATCGCGCGATCTCGTCCATCCGCTCGGTACCGATCAGGCATGTGGGGATATCGACGATCTCCTTGTCGGATCCGACCCGGTGAAAACCCAGGGTCAATCCCTCCGGCCCCTCCGAGAAGGCGAGCTCCAGCTTGTTGCGGTAATGGTAGATCTCGGGAGACCGCAGGATGCGATGGAGGGCGAACTCTCCCAGTCCTCCCACCCTCTCCAGAGCCTCGACGACCAACCCTTCCTTGACATCGAGCTGATGCTCGTACGCCATATTCATCCACTGGCAGCCGCCGCATTCCGCGAAAGACAGGCAACGAGGCCTGAGGGCAAGCGGGGAGGGCCGGAGTCTTTCCACGACTTCCGCCTCAGCGTAATTCGGCTTGCGTGAGACGATCCGCACGCGCACCGCTTCTCCCGGCAAGGCTCGGCGGACGAGAAACACAAACCCGCGAGCACGCCCGATGCCCGCGCCCCCGTAAGCGAGATCTGTGATCTCCAGGTCAGCAAGATCCCCCTCGTTGAAGCTCAGGAGCGAGGGGACAGTTGTCCGCACTCTGGGTGTTTCTGGGTGGGATCGCATTTTCCTGCGTGCCGAGAGCTAGCTCATGGACTATTTACCGCGGCCGGCCGTCGGTCACAAGCGCCTTCTTTCATCCAATGCCATATGAGATGAGACCATGGGTCCCTTCTCGGTCTTGCTCCGCCCTCTTGTACCACAATACCTAGGACCGTTCATTCCTTCCACCCCTGTATTTTGTATTTTCCCCTTGACACCCACCAACAGCCGACCTAGCATCCGTGGCAGGTCCTGAATTATGAGGAATAGTGGATGTTCAAGCCGCGAGGGTCGGACGGGCGACTCCGAGGATCGCGGGTCGGCCCAACGGAATACCTTCAGTGCGTTTCTGCTTCTAAGGCTTTCCTGCCCCCTTCCCCAGCTGCCTGACCTTCCCCCGGGGTCCTATCCGGTGGGAGACAGGTCTTGTCCTCCCCTGAGCCTATTCAGCCCCATCCGCAGCCGGCTTTGAGGTCTTGCAGGTGCTGCCGTCCGACCCTCTTAGGGCCCCTGCCCTAGGGGGGCCTCCTGCGATCACATCACACATCCGACCCCAGATGAAGAAGACCTCATCAGAATCTGAAAATCGGTCATACCTTCTGCCTTGAGCCGACTCCCGCATGCTCGTAGATTCATTTGGTCTCTGGCAGGGTCGGGGTCGTGGAGCGGGACGGGGGGGTAACGCCTTTGACCAGATCCTGGGAGCGCGGAAGGGAAATATCCGGCCGCTCCGCGGTGGCGAGGGAACTCGCCACCGCCTTTTTGTTTCAGCGCTCGCCGTATCCGCTGTTCGGTTCCGGTTCGTTCCCTCCTACGGCCGCTCCCATGGACCAGACAAGATTGTTCTGTCAGCGTGCTGGTCTCCCCACCCTTTCCGGCTTCAGTACCTCCGCAATGCGGCAAGATAGCTGTGATGATTTCGCAGTGTTTCCCGGAGGCTGTCACCCCCGAACTTCTCGACCACCGCGTCGGCAAGCACCAGGGCCACCACGGCCTCTCCGACGATCCCCGCAGCCAGGATCGGCGTGACGTCCGTGCGCTCGACCTGCGCGCGGGCGGGACGTTTCGTGAGAAGGTCGACCGTCCGCAATGGCCGAGAGAGAGTGGACAGCGGCTTGAGGTAGCCTCGCACGCGGATCTCCGCTCCGTTGGAGATGCCCCCCTCCAGCCCGCCCGCACGGTTCGTCCGTCGGAAGAAACGCCTGGTCCTGCGATCGTAGAAGATCTCGTCGTGAAAGTCCGAGCCTCGTATCGAGACGCCGCGAACCCCTTCCCCTATCTCCGCGGCCTTCACCGCAGGCACTGTCACGAGCGCGCCGGCCAGCCTGCCGTCGAGGCGCCTGTCCTGCTGTGACATGCTCCCCAGCCCCGGAGGCACTCCTCGAGCGACAACTTCGAAGCAGCCCCCGACCGAGTCGCCCCTGCGCCGCGCGGTGTCGATCGTGGCGATCATGCGCCGCTGCAGCCTCTCGTCCACGCAACGCAAAGGCGAGGAGTCCGGCAGCGCCGCGATTCTCCTCCAGGCGACTTCGCTGCGCAACCAGACGCCTCCCGCAGCGATAACGTGCGAAAGCACCTCGATGCCGAAAGGCTCCAGGAAGCCCTTGCACAGGGCCCCGGCTGCAACGCGGGCAGCCGTCTCCCGTGCCGAGGCTCTCTCGAGGACCTCACGAGCGTCGTAGGTGAGGTACTTCAGTGCTCCCGCAAGGTCCGCGTGCCCGGGCCGCGGATGCGTCACCTTTCGCAAGCGGCTCACCGCCGCTTTCTTCGGCGCCGGCTCTACGGCCATCGCCTCCCTCCAGTTCTCCCAGTCCAGGTTGGCGATCGTCATCGCAACCGGCCCACCCATCGTACGGCCGAACCGCACGCCCCCCAGGATCTCCGCCTTGTCACGCTCGATCCTCATCCGCCCGCCACGGCCGTGACCTTGCTGTCGGCGCCACAGCTCATGACGGATACGATCGGCATCGACAGGCACTCCG
>QHYA01000099.1 GCA_003223995.1 Acidobacteriota bacterium
TTCGAGAAGGCTGGGGCGAAGGTGATCGAGCCTTCCTGCGGGGCCTGCATCAACGCCGGGCCCGGCGTCTCGACCCGGACGGACCAGGTGACCATCTCCGCCATCAACCGAAACTTCCCCGGCCGCTCAGGCCCAGGCCAGATGTATCTGGCCAGCCCTCTGACCGTGGCCGCCTCCGCCCTCGCGGGGCACATCTGCGACTACCAGCCTTCCGTGCCCGCTCAGGTCGGCTGACCTTCCGGCGACGACGGGCTCCGGCATCCATTCGGGATCATTTCGACAATCCATCGACCGAGCAGGCCTCTCGGTATAAAAACGCGCGGCCCGAAGGCCGCGCGTTCCAGGTGACGGCCGCGTGGCGGAAAATTACGGCTTGTCGCCTTTCGGGTCGCCCTTCTTATCGTCTTTCTTGTCGCCCTTGTCGGCGACCTCCGGCTTCGCCTTCGGATCGCCAGCCTTGAGACCCGGGGGAGGTGTGGCGGGAGCCGGTGCCGCGGCAGTTGGCGCGGGCGCGGGAGGAGGCGGCGGTATCGGCACCCCCGCCCGCTCCAGCTCCTCGTTGATCACCTGGACGAAGCCGTCCAACGGCTGGGCCCCCACGAAAGGACGGCCGTTGATGAAGAACGAGGGGGTCGAGCTGACGCCGTACTTGGAGGCGTCGTCCATGTCCTTCTGGATGTCCTTCTGATACTTGTCGGAGTCGAGGCACTGGTTGAACTGATCGGCCTTCAGCCCGAGGTCCACGGCGTGCTGTTTGAGGTCCGCGACGGAGAGCTTGCCCTGGTTGGAGAAGAGCTTCTCGTTCATCTCCCAGAACTTCCCCTGCTCCTTGGCGCACTGGCTGGCCTGGGATGCTTTCGCGGCAAACTGGTGCATCTGGAGGGGAAACTCCCTGTAGGCGATCCGGACCTTATCCCCGTAGCGCTGCTCGATCTGCTTGAGGGTCGGACCGACCCTCGAGCAGAACGGTCACTGATAGTCGGAAAACTCGACGATCGTGACCGGGGCGTCTTTCGGCCCCTTGACCGCCGCGCTTCCGACATCCACCGTAATCCTTGGAGGCTCGAGCAGGACCTTGACCTGCGCCTTGGCCCGCAGCTCGCTGAGAAACTCCGTGCGGCGCTGGTTGATGCGCTGCTGCTTGAGGCTCGGCTCGATCATCGTCTTCATGACGTCGGCCTCGGGCTTGTCCCCGAAGCGGGCCTTGTTGGCCTCGTAGACGGTCTTCTTCTCTTCGTCCGTGACAGCCGGCGCCTTCGCCTCGATCTCGGCCTTGTTCAACTCATCGACGCTGATCCCCCTCGCAGCCGCCTCTTTCTCGATGAGCTTCTTGGTGATGAGGTCCTCCAGCACCCGCCTCTTGATATCGTATTCCTGGCTCTTCAACCTCTGGAGCTGGTTTGCGGCCTGCTCTGTCAGCTCGGTGTCGGTGATCGGGGTGTCGCCGATCATGGCCACCGCCCCGGAGGGAGCGGGAGCCCCGGCCTTCCCGGGAGCTGCGGCCTGGGGCGCCGCCTGGGCTGGGGCCTGAGCCGCGGGCTGGGTCTCGGGCTCGGAATTCTTCTTCTTGGCCAAGCTCGCGGTCGGAAGCGCCAGAAGGCTGGCCGCTACGATCGCGAGCAAGGCAGGGCCTGCCTTTTCACGGAATCCTCTCATCTTTTGTCCTTTCCTGGTTGCTGCAACTCTGACATGCGGTTGGGGAGTTTACATTCCCCATCGCCCTCATGCAAGCCCTCTGTCGAAACGCCCTCGAACGCCCAACTCGCCCAACTCCAAGACGGCGGACCACGCAGGCACCAACGAGGCCCGTCGCGCCGCAGACGATAGCACTCACAGCGTGATGCTGAGGAAGACCCGGAGCCGGTCGTTGGCCCCCCACGTTCCGTAGAGGGTCTGGGGAGGCCCGGACATCAGATCCAGCTCCCCCCCTGCGCGCAGCCAGTCCTTCAGCGGCCAGGAGCCGGAGAGGCGAACGAGCCGGTCACCCCGATCCAACCCCACCATCGCTTCGACGCTCGCCTGCCATTCCGTCGGTGCGTTGCGCCCGGCGCGGAAGAATCCTGCAGGCAGGAAGACCTGGTCGATGGCACTGGAGGTTCCGGGGGCCGTGCGGCCCGTCCGCCGAAACTCGTCCACTTCCTTCTGCACGTCGGAGAAGAGATTGGCCTTCAGCTCAGCGCCGAGGACGTCCGCGCCGCCAAGAATGACGCTCCAGTCCTTCCATGTCCATTCCATCTCCAGGTCGTAGAGCAGGTAGCCGTTGTCCAGCCGCTGCGGGAAATGAAAGTATCCCGCCTCCCCGCGGAAAGCCCATCGCCCCGCGATCGCCTGGAAATCCCCCCCGGCGACGTCCAGCCGGGGGAAGCGCCTCGTCAACAGGATCGGCTGGAATCCCGCAACGAACTGCGGCGTGCCTGGACGCGCCGACACGTGGGGAGCGTCGTCGAAACCCCGATAGTACGAGAGGGTCCACTCCACACGCTGGCCTCGGTAGCCGCCCCGGACGGCCCCCTGGACGTTTGTCAGCCGCGTGAACGGGAACTTCGC
The DNA here is from genome assembly GCA_003223995.1 of Acidobacteriota bacterium. GTDB lineage: Bacteria > Acidobacteriota > Polarisedimenticolia > QHYA01 > QHYA01 > QHYA01. Next base: position 2,548 of record QHYA01000099.1, read on the forward strand.
CTCGTCCCAGGAGAAGCGCAGCTGAAGGCGCGGAGGGCCGAGGGAGTTGTTGGGATCCCTCGGGTTGTATCGAGGGTTGACGATGGACTGGCGGGTCGTCTCGAACCAACGATCTCCCAGCAGGGGAAGCCGCGAGGGAGCGTAGCGGGCGACCCCGGCCAGTTCCGCCATCCATCGCCCCTTCTCGTAGTTGCCCCTCAGCGCCCACGGCGACAGCCTCTGCTCGTCGAGCGGGTCGGTCCAGTCGCGGGGGGTCAAGTTGTCGGTCGGACGGACAACGTCCGTGCGGCCCCACACAAGCCTCTGCCGGCCGACCTCCAGATCGAGCGCTCCGAGGTCGAGCTTCAAGGACAATTCTTCGAAACGCAGCGGCGATCGGACCAGATCACGGTCCTCCTCGTCGTAGAGGTGGGTATGAGAGATGCTCCCGTGCGTGTCCTCCTCCAGGATGGCGCGGACGGAGAAGATCACTCGGTGGGAGGCGGACGTCGAGAAGCGAGAAGCGAAGGTCCACCAGCCCTGCTGAGCCGCTTCACCCCGCGCCTCGGACCTGTCGGGGTTGTAGAAATCCCCCTGCATGTCCAGCACGACGCTCCCCTCCCCGGCCCGCGTGAGAGGAGCGGGGAGGAAGGAGGCCAGCGCCAGCAGCGAAACGGCCAGCGATCTCATGGCGGGACGCTGCACCCGGCCGCCAACTATGGCGGCGACTCGTGGAGGATACGCAGCGCCTGCAAGGTGAACATGCCAGGCTCCACCCGGGTGTGGTAGCGGACGTTTCTCAGCTCGAGCGTCGTCTTCCCTTCCCGCTTCGCGTCGGTCACTTCCCATCGCTGCGCCGTCGGAATCCCCTCGATCGGCGCCAGGGCGGAGCCGCGGAACGTCCGGCGGAGCTCCCCTGCGACGAACCCCTCGATGAGCGCCGTCGTGAACAGGTCCTCTCGGACCCGGAAGACCAGCCGGGAGTACTGCGACTCCTTGCCGGGCTTCGGCCTCGCCTCGATCCGCCAGCACGGGGCCTCGTCGAGCGGCTCCTCGCCGAGGAGGGAGTATTCGTAGTCGTCGAGGACCCGCTCTTCCATGTCTTCATAAGTGAAGTGGGTCCCGAGGAACCGTGTGGGCTTTTCCTGTGGAGCGACGCGCCGGTCGCGGTCGATGGCGGGGGTGTAGAACCACTGCTCGTCAGGCCGGCCGGGGTGGGAGACGGTCAGCAGGCTCACCCCTTTCACTTCAGCCGGCTCGAGGAACTGGATCAGACCGCGCGACTCCCCGCCCCAGCCCGCCCGCCAGCTCCGCCACGCTTTCTTCCGGACCTTCCCTTTTTCCTCGACCGTGACGAGCCCTTCCGAATACTGGAAGTCCGACCGGTGGCGTCGATCAACCTCTTCCATGATCTGGCGCGCGGTCTTCGGCGCCGTTGTGGATCCCGCGGGAACCGATGATGCCGCGTTCCCCAACGCCACACCCGCAGCCGTCAGCGCGGTGACGACCCGCTGCTTGCGGAAGTCCAGCCAGGAGACCCCGGGCAGGAGGAAGAACATGCGGGAACTCTAAGCCCCAGCACCGCTCGGGAGGAGTCAGGCGAGGCTGCGGACCAGCGCCGCGACGGCATCCCCGGTGGCGCGGGTCCCCAGCTCCCCCCCGACGTCCCGGGTGCACCGGCCAGACTCCACCGCCTCGATCGCCGCTCGCTCGATAAGGGATGCGGTCTCAGGCTGTCCGAGATGCTCGAGCATCATCTGGACGGTCAGGATCGCGCCGAGAGGGTTGGCCACATCCTGGCCGGCGTACTTCGGTGCAGAGCCGTGAACCGGCTCGAACATTGACACTCCCTGGGGGTTGATGTTGCCGGATGCGGCCATCCCGAGACCTCCCTGCAACTGCGCTCCGAGGTCCGTCAGGATGTCGCCGAACATGTTGCAGGTGACGATGACGTCGAACTGAGATGGGTCTTTCACCATCTGCATGGCCAGAGCGTCCACGTACAGGTGGTTCGCCTCGATGCCCTGATTCTCCGCCGCCACTTCCCAGAATACCCGTTGCCAGAGGTCGTGTCCGAAGCGCAGGACGTTGCTCTTGTCCGACATCGTGACCTTTGGCTTCTGCCCGCTCTTTCGCCGACAGTGCCGCGACGCGTAGCCAAAGGCATGCCGGACGATCCTTTCCACCCCCTTGCGGGTGTTGACGTCCTCCTGGATGGCGATCTCGTCGGTGGTTCCCTTCTTGAAGTTCCCTCCCATCCCCACGTAAAGGCCCTCCGTGTTCTCCCGGAAGATCACGAAGTCGATCTCCTCGCGTCGCCGCTCCTTGAGAGGGCACAGCCGGCTGGACAGGCAGCGCACGGGTCTCTCGTTCGCATACAGGTCCAGATGGAAGCGGGTGCCGAGCAGGATGTCCGCGGCGTGCTTCATGTCCGGCACCCTGGGATCGCCAAAGGCGCCCATCAGGATCGCGTCGAATCCGCGGAATTCCTCCAGGGCGCCCGGGGGAAGCGTCTCGCCGGTGCGCAGGTACCTTTCGGCGCCAAAGTCGTAACAGCGCAGCTCCGGCTCCAGTCCATGGGCCTCGGCCGCCGCCGCGAGGACCTTGAGCGCCTCGTTCGTGACCTCGACGCCGATGCCGTCTCCGGGGACGACGGCAATCCTCGGCTTCCGGCCCTTCAAGCCGTTCTCCCCCGCCGGGCCGCGTCCAGCCGCCGGCGCAGGCGCCGGGGATCCACTCGGTACTTGAAGGCCTTTCGCCCCTGAAGGAAGACCACAGGCACCTGCTCGCCGAACCGCTCGGCCAGGCCGGGCTCCGCATCGACATCCAGGACCTCGAGCTCGAAGGGGTGCCTGTGCCGTTCCTCCTCGAGCAACCGCCTTGCCTCGTGACAGAGGTGGCAGCCCTCGCGCGTGTAGAGCGTGACCTTCGGCGGGAAGCCGCTTGGGGAGGAAGACGGCCCGGACCTTTTCGAAACCAGCCGCGTCCCACCGAACACCAGCGCGGCGGCCAGTGCCGCGCCAGCCAGGTCCGAAAGGACATCCTTGACCTCCGAGGTTCGTCCGGGGACGAAGCTCTGATGGATCTCGTCAGAGACGCCGTAGAACGTCGACGCGAGGACCGCGAGCAGCGCGGAGCGCAGCGGAAGAGGCCGCAGCAGCCCGCCTCCCATGGCACGGCAGGCCAGCGCGGTCAGAACTCCGTAGCCGCCCATGTGCAGGACAACGTCCGGCCCGGGCGGCCGCAGCGAGGGTCTCGAAGTGGAGGAGAGAAAAAAGATGCAGGCGGCCCAGAGAACCGGAGGCAGCTAGAGCTGTAGCGCCTTCAGAATCCGCTCCCACCTCCCTACCGGGGAAACGGGTACATCACCCAGGCGAGGGCGAGGGTCAAGGCGATCATGCAGGCTGCCATGGCCAGCCCGAACCGCAGCCTCGCCTTCCGTTCGTTGCGCGACAGGAAGGCGAAGAAGGTCGAGACGAGCCCGCTGAAGGTCACCATGTGCAGGAAATGGCTTTGCATTACTGTTTTCTCCCGATCGCGATATCGAACGCATCCAGGATCAGAAGAATATTCATCAGCCCAGCCGTCCAGAGGTAAGCGGTGCCGTAGGGGGTCTTCTCGGACTGGGTCCGGCGCCGCAGCTCGAGTCCGATGGTGCTGTGGGGATCCGGTCCCGCGTCCTCGGGCGGCAGGCGGTAGGCGAGCTGGCCGAAAATTTTCTCACGGGCCACGGCCTCCATGGGACCGGTGCCAACGTTCGCGAATACCTGGAGGTAGGAAAGCAGCGGCTGCCTGCGGTCGATGACCGACGGCTTCCCCTCGAAGGCGAGGCCGAGAGAAAAGGTTGTCATGACGACGACAAAGAATACGGCCGCCCGCAGCCGCCGACCCAGATAGAGATGCCCCGCGCCCGGCGCGAGCCAGGCCAGAACGCAGGCTATCGTGGCACGAGCCCCATTCATTTCTCGGCCACCACCTCCAGGGTCACCTGCGCTGTCACTTCTCGGTGCAGCCTGACCGGCACCGTGTGCGTCCCCATGGTCCGGATCGGCTCGGTGAGGACGATCCTTCGCCTGTCGATCTCGATCCCATGAGCGGCGAGAAGATCGGAGATCTCCTGGGCTGTAACCGACCCGTAGAGGTGCCCCTCCTCCCCGACCTTCTTCGGGATCGACAGGCTCATCTCCGCGATGCGCCCCGCCACCGCTTGCGCTTCATGTTGCTCCCTCAGCTCCCGTGCCTCCTTCGCCCGCCTCTCGGCGGCCAGCATCTTCCGGAAGCCGGGGGTGTCCAGATAGGCGAGCTTCTTGGGAATCAGGAAGTTCCGCCCGTAGCCCGACGCGACTTCGACGATGTCCCCGCGCCGGCCCAGATTCTCCACGTTTTCTCTCAACACGATCTTCATCGGATCATCCCCGGGGTCATGAGGAGGCGGTTGCGCCGTCAATCCGTCGTGAACGGCAGAAACGCAATGTTACGGGCCCTCTTGATCGCCAGCTGCAGCTCCCTCTGGTGCATGGCACAGGTCCCCGAGATCCGCCTCGGCAAGATCTTCCCGCGCTCGGGGACGTAGCCCTGCAGCAGCTTGACGTCCTTGTAGTCGATGAAAGGAATTTTCTCGTCACAGAACTTGCAGAACTTGCGGCGGCGGAAGAGGAACTTCTTCGGCCCCTTCCATCCTGCCTTCCTCTGCGCCAT
>QHYA01000100.1 GCA_003223995.1 Acidobacteriota bacterium
GAGACTCGCAAGGGCCTCCATCGTCTGGTTCTCGCGGTAGCCGTTGTCCTTCTCGACCAGCCGGTCGTACAAAGGGGCCAGCGGTATCGGGACGATCTCCTGGCCGACCCGCCCCTCCCTCCAGGCTGCCGCGACACGGTGGTGGCTCTCGAGCGCCAGCCGGTCCTGTTCCTCACGAGCGATGCCCCACTCCTTCGCCAGCACCTCGGCGGTCTGCCCCATGTTCAGCGAGGAGACCGGGTCGGTGAGGCCGGTTTCGAGGGCCACGACAGGCTTGAAATGGCGGAGGCGCAGTCGGGACAGGGCCGCCAGCCGGGCACGGAGGCTCTTCGCCCGCATCGCCCGGAGGAGGATCCGCTTCGTCTCCTCGCCGTAGAGCAGCGGGATGCGGGACATCGATTCTGCCCCGGCCGCGACGATCAGCTCCGCGGCGCCGTGCTGGATGCGGAACGCTCCGTCCGCGATCGCCTGAAGGGCCGAGCCGCAGTTGCGGTTGACGGTGTACGCGGGCACCGATCTGGGCAGCCCAGCGCTCAGCGAGATGACCCGCGCGACGTTGGCGGCGTCGTGCGGGGCGGAGATGTTGCCGACGATGACCTCGTCTATCGAGCCCGGCTCGACGCCGGATCGCTCGACCGCCTCCGCCACCGCGATTCGTCCCAGCTCCTGGGCCGGGATTCCCGCCAGATCGGTCCAGGCCTTGGAGAACGGCGTTCTCGCCCCCTCCACCACCGCCACGCGCCGTGGCATCCCGTCAGCCGTCCCGTTCGCGCGAGATCCCGTACTGCTCGAGCTTCTTGTAGAGGTTGGACCGGGGGGTGTCGATCGCCCGCGCGGTCGCCGTGATGTTCCAGTCGTGTCGCCTGAGCTTCTCGACGATGAAGGCCCGCTCCGCGGCATCCTTGAACTGCTGGAGGGTCTCCGCCTTCTCGGCGGTCAAGGGCGGGTCGACCTCCGTCGCGACAGCGGATGAGACCCCGGCGGGTCCGGAGGCCGCAGGGTGGAGTCCAGAGACCGCTGCGGCGGGATCCGAGGCGGCCGGGGTCGTCAGAGACTGCTTCCGGCTCGAGGATTCCTCCGGCGGCTCCTCTTCGAGCGGCAGGAGCCGTTCGACATCTTGCGGGGTGATGACCTCCCCGTCGGTCATGATGATGAGCCGCTCGACGGCGTTCTTCAGCTCGCGGACGTTCCCGTGCCACGGCCGGGTCTGCAGGGCGGCGACCGCAGTCCTCAGGAAAGTGCGGGGGCGGTAGTTGTTCTCCCGGCAGAACTCCGTCGCGAAGTGGCTCACAAGGGTCGGGACTTCCTCTTTTCGCTGGCGCAGCGGGGCGATGGTGATCGGCACGACGTTGAGGCGGTAGTAGAGGTCCTCTCGAAAACGCCCCCGCCTGATCTCCTCCGGCAGGTTCTTGTTCGTCGCGGCGATGACGCGGACATCAACGGTCAGCGGCTTCCCCCCGACGGGTTCGACCTCTCCGTCCTGCAGGACCCGCAGCACCTTCGCCTGCGTCTTCAGGGACATGTCACCGACCTCGTCGAGGAAGATCGTTCCCCCGTCAGCCTGCACGAACTTTCCGGTCTGGTCCTTGAGGGCTCCGGTGAAGGAGCCCTTCTCGTGGCCGAACAGCTCCGATTCGATCAGCTCCTCGGGGATCGCGGCACAGTTGACCCGGACGAATGGCCTGTTCGAGCGGGGGGAGTTGCGGTGGACGGCCCGGGCGACCAGCTCCTTGCCCGTACCGCTCTCGCCGGCGATCAGGACGGAGGATTTCACTGGCGCGGCCTTCACGATCGCCTCGCGGATTGCGGCGAGGGCGGGAGAGTCCCCGACGATGCGGAACCGCTCCTCGTACTTCAGCCTCAGGTCCCGCAACTCTTGCCGTAGCCGTGAGGACTCGATGGCCCGGGCGACACGATGGAGCACCAGCTCGCGCCCCAGAGGTTTGTCCATGAAGTCGAAGGCGCCGGCCCGGATCGCCTCGACGACGGTATCGGTCGATCCATGCCCCGAGATCATCACCACGGGAAGGGAAGGATGCTCCTCGCGCAGCCGGGACAATACCTCCAGCCCGTCCATGCGGGGCATCTTGATGTCGAGCAGCACGAGGTCCGGGTCGGCCGAGGAGGCCGCCTCGAGCCCCTCCTTCCCGGAGCTCGCGCCGACGACACGATAGCCCTCGTACTCGAGGATCATCCTGAGGGAGGAGCGGATGGCCTCCTCGTCGTCAACCACAAGAATGGTGGGCTTGACTCCTGCCACGGCGCCCGTGTCTCTCGCTGTTTCTCGCCGCCACGGAGAACAGGCGGCGGCTCCTTCCCCCGATACGTCCAGGCGGCGCAGAACCGTTTCGACGTCAGTCCCTGATCAGATGGCCGTGGCGGCGACCCCGGGCTTGCCGGCTGCAGGCGCGGCCTACTCCAACTGAAAGATGACGAAACTCCCCCTCCACTCACCGCTCGGATCCTGCTTGAGCGTGTAAAGTCGGACGTAATCCCCCTGCCGTAGCTTGGCGATTGCCGCCCGGAGGTCCCGCGCGCTTCTTACCTCCGTGTTGTTCACGCTCGTGATGATCATGCCCTTGCGCAGCCCTTCATCCCACGCCTTGCCGGAGGGCTTCACGCTCAACACCACCACCCCCTCGACCCGTCTCCGCAGGTTCTTGCGCAGCTCAGGGGTGATCTCGGTGACTCGGATCCCGAGCCGCTCCGCCGCCGTCCCTTCCGGCTCCTCTCCCTCCGCACCCTGGCCCTGCTCCTCTTCCGTCCTGGCGTTCATCTCATTCGAGCGGTCCGCCAGGCGCACCCTGAACTTCATCTCCCTGCCGTCGCGAATAATGCCGAGGGCGACCGTCTCGCCGGGTCTCTTGGAGGAGACCGTATTGATGAGGTCGACTGTGCTCTTGACCGGCGCTCCGTTCACGGAGACGATCACGTCGCCCCTCTTCAGACCGGCCTCGTCTCCGGGCAGCCCCGCGATCACGTCCTCCACGAGGGCGCCGGAGGCGGAGGGGAGGTTGAAGGCTTTCTGCTCGTTCTCCTTGACCGACCCGATGCTGATGCCGAGGTAGCCGCGCGCGACCCTTCCGGTCTGCTTGAGCTGGTCGAGCACCGTGCGGGCCTGGTTGATAGGCAGCGCGAAGCCGATCCCCTGGATCAACCCCGCAAACGGGCCGTAGTTGCGGGTGATCGCCGTGTTGATCCCCACAACCTGGCCGCGGATATTCAGGAGCGGTCCGCCGGAGTTGCCGAAATTGATCGCGGCGTCGGTCTGGATGAAGCTTGCGAGGGTCTCATCGAGTTCTCCCGGGCCCTGCTGGAGCCGGCGCCCCTTGCCCGAGACCACGCCTACCGTCACGGTGTGTTCGTAGTTGAGGGGGTTGCCGATGGCGATGACCCACTCCCCCACCCGCAAAGCGTCCGAGTCGCCAAGAGGCAGCGTCGGGAGCTTATGCGACGGGTTGATCTTGATCAGGGCGAGATCGATCGACTTGTCCTTGCCCACCAGCTTCGCGTCGTAGGTCTCGCTGTTCACGCCGTTCTCGATCGACACCTTGAGCTTCGAGGCGTTCTCGACGACATGGTTGTTGGTCAGGATGTAGCCGTCTTCGCTGATGACGAACCCGGAGCCGCCGCTTTCGAGCCTCTCCTCCTCCTCATCCTGCCCTCTGTTGCGGCGCTGGTCCCGCTCCCTGGGGCCGAAGAAGAAACGGAAGGGATCCTCGAATGGCATATCGAACTGCGAGTCGCGGGAGGCCTTCTTGAATTCCACATTCGACACGCTCACAACCGCGGGATTCGCCTTCTCCGCCACGTCCGCGAAGGAGAAATTGCCCGTCCCCGCGGCGGGCTCAGCGGGAGGGGCCGCCAGGGCAGGCGACCAGACAGCCGGCTGGGTCTCCGTCGACCGCTTCAAAGGCCCGCTCGTCAGGAGCATTCCAAAAACGATAGAGACGCCCGCGACGAATGCGAGGATCACCAAGTGCTTGGTGCGGCTCATCGAGCAACCTCCAATGCTCCCTGGGCGGGAGCAAGTGATTTTCTGATCAATCGGATATGAAATTCTAGCAGAGGCCTGACGGCCGCGCCAAACTTGCGCGTAAGCAGCGGTACCTTTCAACCTTCGTAGAGCCCCCGGGCGCGGTACTCCTTCAGCTTGCGCTGCAGGGTCCTCAGGCCGATCCCGAGTTTCTCGGCCGCCTGAGTCCTATTCCCACTGGTCTCGCTCAAGGCCTGAAGGATGGCCCTCCTCTCCACCTCGTCCATGCTCAGCACGCCGCCGCCACTGCCGCCAGGGAGGCCGAGGGCCGGTCCGAGCAACGGGGAGGCCGCGGGGTGGGGCGCGCCGGTGGCCATCGCCGGCGCGAGGTTTCCCGCAGCCGCCGCGGCATATTCGGGCGGAAGGTCGCCCAGATCGATCTTGTCTCCCGTCGCGAAGACGACCAGGCTCTCGAGCAGGTTCCTCAGCTCGCGGACGTTGCCGACCCAGGGATTCTCCACCAGACTGCGCATCGCCGCGGGCGTCAGATCCAGGGCCGGCCTCTCGTTCTCTTCGCAGAACCGGCTCAGGAAATACTCGACCAGAAGCGGGACGTCTTCCTTCCTCTCCCTGAGCGCGGGCAGGCGGACGGTGAGCACCTTCAGACGGTAATAGAGATCCGAGCGGAATCGCCCCTCGCTGACGGCCCGCTCGAGGTCGGAGTTGGTCGCCCCCAGGATGCGCACGTCCACGCGGATCGTTCCCGTCCCCCCAACCCTCATGAACTCCTGCTCCTCGAGCACCCGCAGCAGCTTCACCTGCATGTCGGGAGGCAGTTCTCCGACCTCGTCGAGGAAGAGCGTTCCCTTGTCGGCGAGCTCGAACTTTCCGACTTTCCGCGCGGAAGCGCCTGTGAACGACCCTCTCTCGTGGCCGAAAAGCTCCGACTCGAGGATGTCCGCCGGGATCGCGCCGCAGTTGATCGGCAGGAATCGCTCGGCGCGGCGCGGCGAGTTCTCGTGGATGGCATTGGCCACCAGCTCCTTTCCCGTTCCCGATTCCCCGATGATGAGCACGGTGGAGCGCGTCGGGGCGACCATCTCGAGCTGTCGGTAGAGCCGCTGCATCTCGGCCGACTTGCCGATCAGGTTGCCGAAGCCCTGCAGCTCCCCTATGCGGCTCCTCAACTCCCTGACCTCGCGCTCCAGACGGCGCTTCTCCGCGATCGCCCCGACCCTCTTGCGCAGCTCGAAGATGTCCACCGGCTTGGTCAGGAAATCATCCGCCCCCTCCTTCATCGCCTCGACGGCCAGGTCGATCGAGCCGTGCGCCGTGACCATCAGGATTCCGAGGCGCCCGTCGATCTGCTTCGCCTCGCGCAGCAGCGCGAAGCCGTCCTTCCCCGGCATCTTCAGGTCGGTGACGACGACGAGCACGTCGTCGCTGCGCCGGAGGTGGTCGAGCGCCTCGTCCACGCCCGGAAAGGCCGACACCTGGTAGCCGGCCGTCGCGAGAGCGCGGCGCATCGCCTCGCGGTTCGACTGCTCGTCCTCGACGACGAGGACCTGTCCCCATTTCTGATTACTCATGATGTTCGAGACTCCTTCGGCCCCTCGACCCTCTCGATGAGGCCTCTGAGCTCCTGCTCCGTCAAGACCTTCACACCGAGCAACAGCGCCCTCTCCAGCTTCGAACCCGGGTTCTCTCCCGCGACGATGAAATCGGTGTTGCGGCTGACCGAGGAGGAGACGCGCCCGCCGAGCGATTCGATGAGCCGGGCCGCCTCGTCCCGGGTCCAGCCGTGAAGAGATCCTGTGAGCACGAAGCTCTTCCCCGCCAGCTTCGCCTCCCGGCGCACCGCCGCTCCGGCAGCGGTCTCCTTCATGGTCACCCCCGCTTTCTCCAGCCGGTCCAGAAGGCTGACGTTCCTGGGCTCAGAGAAGAACACGCGCACCGATGCGGCGATCTTCGGGCCGATCTCGGGGATGGTTTCCAGCTCTTCCTGGCCGAGCGACATCAGCGCGCGGATGTCGCCGGCGCGCTGCGCGAGGAGCTTCGCGGCCCGCTCGCCGACGAGCCGGATGCCGAGGGCGAAAAGCAGCCGGTGTAGCGGTCTGTGCCGCGAGGCGTCGATCTGGGAGAGGAGGTTCGAGGCGGACTTCTCTCCCATGCGCTCGAGACCCGCCAGAGTCGGCAGGTCCAGATGGTACAGGTCCGCGAAGTCCCTGACGAGACCGCGGTCCACGAGCTGGTCCACCAGGGCCTCGCCGAGCCCCTCGATGTCCATGGCGGTCCGCCGGCCGTAGTGGAGAAGGGCCTCACGCAGCTTCGCGGGGCAGGAGGCGCCCGAGCAGCGGCCGATCACCTCTCCTTCAGGGCGGAAGACAGCAGATCCGCAGACCGGACAGTTCTCCGGCATCCGGAAAGGCCGCGTCCCTTCCGGCCGGAGACTGTTCACGACTTTGATCACCTTCGGGATCACGTCTCCTCCCTTTTCGATGATCACTGTATCCCCGACCCGCACATCCTTCCTTCGGACCTCCTCCTCGTTGTGCAGGGTCGCGCGGGAGATCGTCGAGCCGGCGAGGCGAACCGGCTCCAGCTCCGCCACCGGAGTCAGCGCCCCCGTCCGGCCGACCTGCACCCGGATCTCCTTCACCCGCGTCGTGGCCTGCTGGGCCGGATACTTGCACGCGATCGCCCAGCGCGGGAACTTCGAGGTGGCCCCCGCCTCCCCCTGCAGCTCCAGCGAGTCGAGCTTGACGACGATCCCGTCGATGTCGTACGGCAGTGTGGCGCGCCTCTCGCGCCACTTCTCCCAGTACTCCAGCACCGCCTCCACGCCGCGGCATCGCTGGGCGTGAGGGTTGGCCTTCAGTCCCAGCTCTTGCAGCAGGGCCAGGCCCTCCCACTGCGAGCGAGCCTCGACGCCGTCTTCGAGGAGGGCGATGGACCAGAAGAACATGTCCAGCGGCCTCTTCGCGACGAGTCTGGGATCGAGAAGCCGCAGTGTCCCGGCCGCCGCATTGCGCGGGTTGGCGAAGGCCGGCTCGCCGGATGCCTGACGCTCGCGGTTCATCCGCTCGAATTCCGCCTTCGGCAGGTACACCTCCCCGCGCGCCTCGATCAAAGGGATGACCCTCATCAGGCGCAGGGGGACCGACCGGATCGTCCGGACATTGGGCGTCACGTCGTCGCCCGAAAACCCGTCGCCTCTCGTCACGCCTCTCTCGAGCCTCCCGTTGCGGTAGGTGACCGCCAGCGAGACCCCGTCCACTTTCAGCTCCGCCGTGTAGTCGAGGGGTTCGGTCACTCCGAGGACCCTCCGCAGGCGGGCGTCGAACTCCCTCAGCTCCTCACCGGTGTAGGCGTTGTCGAGCGAGAGCATCGGGGAGGAGTGGCGGACCGTGGGGAACTCGAGGGACGGCTCCCCGCCGACGCGCTGGGTCGGTGAATCGGGGGCGATCAGCTCCGAGAAGCGTCTCTCGAGGGACGCCAGCTCGCGCTCGAGAAGATCGTAGGTGGTGTCGTCGATCTCCGGCTGGTTGTCGACATAGTAGAGCTTGCGATGCCGCAAGATCTTGGATCGGAGCTCCTCGATCCGGTGGGCCGCCTCTTCGCGGGTCAACTCCGCTGCGGCCCTTTCCGTCCGCGCCGGCTCGCTCATCGTGTGCCGTCCCTCCGCTCCACCCGCGCCGGCTCGCTCATTGCCCCCTCTTCGCGCGCCCCCTCTCCGCCCGTTTCCCTTTCGGCCGCATCCTCTCGGCCCCTGCCCGAGTGGTCATCCCGTATGGACCGCCTCCGCCGCCGGCGCCGCGATGGCAT
>QHYA01000101.1 GCA_003223995.1 Acidobacteriota bacterium
GGAAGGGGGACTTCATCTCCTTGCCACCAGGACCCGAGTCGGCGCACCAGATCGTCAACGATTCGAGCGCGCCGCTTCGATACCTGGCGGTCAGCACGATGGATCTGCCCGAAGTCGTCGAATATCCTGATTCTGGAAAACTTGGAGTGATGGCAGGCTCACAGGAAGGGCCTCAGGCATCGAGTGACTCGATCCGGCACTTCACGCGCGTGAAGGATGGAGTGGACTACTGGGAAGGCGAAAAATGAGGATGAAGGCGAACCCGCACGGCTCTCTATTTCATGGTTTCGCTTGAAAGGCCTGAACCCGCCGGGCGGAATCCACGGATGAGCCGCTTCACTGACATCCTGCTGGTTTCGCCGCTCGCGGACGGCAAGACCTGGGTCGTCATGCGCGACTTCGGTTACGACGTGGGGACCGAGGGGAGCACCGACAGAATCGACGTGGCCGTCGGCTTTCAGACAGATTTCGCCTCGGTTCCGCGGCTTTTCTGGACCGTCCTTCCGAAATGGGGGAAATACGGAAACGCCAGCGTCATCCACGATTGGCTCTACTGGGCGCAGACGAGACCGCGAGCGCAAGCCGATGCGATTTTTCTCGAGGCGATGGGCGTGCTCGGAGTGCACGATGCGGTTCGGTGTCCGATGTACTGGGCCGTGCGCTTGTTCGGTGGTGTTGCGTGGTACCGCAACCAGCTCGACCGCGGGGCCGGCTTCGACCGTGTTCGCCCTGACCTTGCTGTCAAATCGGTGGTCCGCAGCGGGCGGCCATGGATGCTCACCCGCCTCATCCGGCGGTTGGCCAGGCCGATGCGTCGCGATGCCGAATGACAGAGCACCATGCAACCACCTCAGGGTCAGCCCTTGAGGCGCCCTCCGAGGCGGGTCAGTGCACCGGCGAGGTCGGGGGTCTCTTCGAGGACGGGCGCGAGGGGGTCTTCCTTCATCTTCTTCATTCGCTCGGGAACGGTCTTGATCGTGAAGCGCGAGGGGTCGAGTCGGGCATTCACCTCCCTCCAGCGCAGGGGCGTGGACACCAGCGCTCCGGGGACGGGACGGGCGGAGAAAGGAGCGGCCAGGAGCGTGCCGTGGCCGTTCTGCAGATAGTCAATGTAAACGCGCCCCGCGCGCGCCCCGATGGCCCTGGCGGTGGTCGCGATCTCGGGCAGCTCTCCCGCAACCACGCGCGCGAGCAGCTCCCCCAGGGACCTGCTCTGCTCGAAGGTGCACTGCCGTCCCAGGGGCACCAGCACGTGCAACCCCGTCGAGCCCGAGGTCTTGACGTGGCAGGGCAACCCGATCTCATCGCACAGAGGGCGGATGGCCAGCGCGATCTTCACGACGTTCTCGAAGGGCGCCCCTTTGGGATCGAGATCGAGGATGCACCAGTCGGGCCTCTGGATCGCCTGCACGCGGCTCGACCATATGTGCAGGGGGATCGTTCCCAGGTTGATCACGTAGAGAAGCGAAGCCTCGTCGTCACAGATGAAATAGTCGATGTCGCGAGCGGCGTCCTCGCTCCACATCCTCTCGGTGCGCAGCCAGGCGGGAGCGAAGCCCGGCGCGTCCTTCTGGAAGAAGGATTTGCCGGTGATCCCGTCCGGGTAACGGGTCATCACCAGCGGCCGGTCTCGAAGGTAATGAAGCAGCCACGGCGACACGGCGCGGTAGTAGTCGATCAGGTCCCCCTTGGTGTAGCCCTCGTCGGGCCAGAACACCTTCTCGAGGTTCGAGAAGCGCACCGTGCGCTCGACGGGAGCAGGTTCCGGCGGAGGAGGAGGCGGATCGTTCCGAGCGGACTGACCCGTCGGAGGCGCGCATTCCTCCGGCCGCTTGTCGTCCCGCAATCGCACGAAGACAGGCTGACGCAGGAGGCCCTCCTCGGTCATCTCCTTGTAGCGGACCTCGCACACGAGGGTCGGCTCGACCCAGACGTGGCCCCGCCCGGCAGGCAGCGGCCCTTCGAAGCACGGCCGCGGCCGGCGCACGGCATCGAGCGCCCTTCGGAGATCGAGCAGTTGCTGGTCGCTCAAGCCGGTGCCGACGCGTCCGGCGTAGATGAGCCGGCCTGCCTCGCAGACGGCAAGGTGCAGCGCGCCCATTCCCACCCGGCCGCGGGCGGGCTCGGTAAATCCGACCACGACGAAGTCACCGGTGCGCTCGACACGCAGCTTGATCCAGTCGGGGGAGCGGCCGCCGCGGTAGCGCGAGCCGGCCTTCTTGGCGATGACCCCCTCGAGACCCATCCGCCGGACCTCCTCGTAGAACTCCTCGCCCCGCTCCTCGATGTGATCGGCATAGCGCAGCGGACCCCTGCGAGGGAGGATCCGCTGGAGGATCGACTTGCGCGTGAGAAGCGGCAGCGCCCGAAGGTCGTAATCCTCGAAGCCCAGAAGATCGAAGAGGAACAAGGTCGCCGGCAGCTCGATCGCCGCCCGGCCGATGTCTGCCGGACGGGAGAGGTGCACCCGCTTCTGGAGTCCCTGGAAGCTCGGCCGCCCAGCCTGGTCCGTGACGACCACCTCGCCGTCCATTACGATCGAGCCGTAAGGGAGAGCCGCGAGGGCGCGCGCTATCTCCGGGAAGGTCTGGGTCGCGTCTTGCCCGTGCCGGTACGAAAGCCGCGGCTGCTCGTTCTCCCGAGCGGCGAGCAGGCGGAATCCGTCGTACTTCAACTCGAACAACCAGCCCTTGCCCGAGAACGGCCGCTCCGCTGTGCTGGCCAGCATCAGCTCGACATCGTCTGGCCGGACGCGGCGCCGGGGCGCCTCCAGCTTCTCCATCTCTGCCCGGATCGCGGCGTCCTGCCCGCCGCCGTCCCGGAGCTCCTCGAGGGTCAACCCCGACAGGACCGACTCCTCGGGAAGCTGAGCGCCGGAGGCGGCGTATGCGTCGGGCTTCTTGATGAGAAGCCAGTCCTTCAATGGGCCTCGGCTCCCGGCCGGTCTCTTGGTGCGCACCAGCGTCCAGACGCCACGGAGCTTGTAGCCTCTCAGCTCGAACAGCAGCTTCCCCTTCTCCATCCCTTCTTCGGGCTCGTCCAGAGGTATCAAGAGCCCCTTGTCCCAGACGATGACCGCCCCCGCTCCGTAGTTGCCCTGAGGGATGATCCCTTCGAACTCGGCGTACTCGACCGGATGGTCCTCCACGTGGACCGCCAGCCGCTTCTCGGCGGGATCGAGCGACGGCCCCTTTGGGACCGCCCAGGACACCAGCACCCCTCCCATCTCCAGGCGAAAGTCGTAATGGAGCTTGCGCGCGGCGTGCTTTTGGACTACAAACAAACGAGGAGGCGCGTCAGTCTGCTGTCCGAAGGGCTCCGGCGTCCGGCTGGCGGCGCGCTTGCGACGATAGGGTTCCAGCTTTTCGACGACGTTCTTGGGAGAAGTAGGCTTGCGGGAAGTAGGCGGCACGGCTTCATTGAGAACATAGCATAATGCCCGCGCGCGCCATAGCCTCCGCGACCGTCTCCTTCGGCCTGGTCTCCATCCCTGTCAAGCTCTACACCGCGACCGAGTCGGGCACGACCATCTCATTCAACTTGCTCCACAAGGCGTGCGGGTCTCGTCTCAAGCAGCAGTACCTGTGCACGAAGGACAACCAGGTCGTCCCGCGCGAGGAGATGGTGAAGGGCTATGAGTTTGCCAAGGACCAGTACGTCATGTTCACTCCGGAGGAGTTGAAGGAGCTGGAGGAGAAATCCACCCAGGCGATCGAGATCACCGAGTTCCTCCCGGCGGAGAAGGTCGATCCGATCTACTTCGACAGAGCCTACTACATCGGACCTGACAAGGGAGGCGCCAAGGCGTACCGGCTGCTGGCACGGGCCATGAAGCAGAGCGGGCGGGTCGCTCTCGCCAAGTACGCAGCGCGCGGCAGGCAGTACCTGGTGATGCTGCGTCCGGCCGACGATGACCGGCTGGTCATGCAGCAACTGCATTACGCCGACGAGGTTCGGTCCGCCAGCGATGTGCCTCTCGACGGCGCCGACGTGCGCGAGCAGGAGCTGGCCCTGGCGATGCAGCTCGTCGGCCAGATCTCGAGCGACTCGTTCCGTCCGGAAGCCTACGAGGACGAGGTCCGGAAACGGACCGAGGAGCTCATCCAGCGCAAGGTCGAGGGGCAGGAAATCACGCTCGCCCCCGCACAGCCTGCCGGAGCGCAGGTGATCGACCTGCTGGAGGCTCTCAAGGCCAGCCTCGCGAAGAAGGCGGAGGCTCCTGCGGCCGTAAGGGGCAAGCCGGTGGCGGCTTCGGAGACCGTCGCGTTCCCCGAAGAGCGCAAGCCGGCCAGGCGAGCCCCCAGGGAAGAGGTCAAGAGCAAGGCAAAGGCCCGCAAAGAGTAGGTTTCTTCAGAGAGCAAGCAGTAGCAAAGAATAAGTCCCTCAGAATATGAGCGGGTACTCGGCGAGCGAGGTCGGCCGGCTGCTCGGGCTGTCCGCTGGACAAGTGCGCTCCTACGTGCGCTCCGGCTTCCTCTCCCCCGCCCCCGGTCCGAGCGGAGACATGCGGTTCAGCTTCCAGGATGTGGTCCTGCTCCGCACAGCCAAGGGGATGGTCGAGGCGCGCATCCCGCCGCGGCGAGTGCGGCGCCTGTTGAAGAAGCTGAAGGACCAGCTCCCGAACGGCAGGCCCTTGACCGGCCTCTCCATCAGCACCGAGGGAAGGAAGGTCGTCGTCCGTGACGGAAGCGCCAGGTGGGACCCGGAAGACGGGCAGTGCCTGCTCGATTTCGAGGTGGCTGACCTGGCTCGGAAGGCCGAGCCGATCATCTTGCGTGCGGCGCGCGTGGCGAGACAGACGGAGAAGGAGCAGAGCGCAGAGGATTGGTACGATCTCGGCTGCAACCTCGAAGTGTGCTCACCGGAAGAGGCGCGCGACGCCTACCGGCGCGCTGTGGAACTGGAGCCTTTTCACCCGGACGCTCACGTGAACCTGGGGCGGCTGCTTCACGAGGCGGGCAAGCTCGCCGCAGCCGAGGCCCACTACCGGCTGGCGCTCACGGCCAAGCGGGACTTCCTGGAGGCCGCGTTCAACCTCGGCGTCGTGCTCGAGGACCTCGGCCGCGCGGACGAGGCAATCGCCGCCTACGAGCAGGCGATCGTGGCAGATCCTTCATGCGCGGACGCCCATTTCAACGTCGCGCGGCTGTGCGAAAAGGCGGGCAAGACGGCTGCTGCCATCCGCCATCTCAAGGCCTACCGGAACCTCACGGAAGGGCACTGAGCGGGCAGATCGTCTGCCGGGCCATTCTTACAACTCCCTCTAATGAACTTCACCTGAAACCGACGGTCAGAGACTCCGGGAGGAACCATGAAGCGATCGGATGGGCTCCTTGTCCTGACGATGTTGCTGCTGCCACCGCTCCTCGCGCCCGCCGGAGGACCCGCCGCGCGAGCCGAGCCGATCGTATCGGACCGCACGCCCGAGCCGCTGCGACCGTGGGTCGATTGGGTGCTCCACGGTCAGGAGGAAGCGCGCTGCCCGTTCTTCCAAGGCGACGCGGACCAGCGGCAGTGTCTCTGGCCCTCGCGCCTCGAACTCGACCTTGGAGACCGCGGGGGCCGCTTCACGCAGAGCTGGATGACGTTCAAGGAAGCCTGGGCTCCCCTGCCAGGCGACGCGCGCTTCTGGCCTCAGGCCGTGCGCATTGACGGCAGGCCGGCCGCCGTCACCCTGCAGCAGGAACTCCCCAAACTGCTCCTGACTAAGGGCAGGCATGCGGTGACAGGAGCCTTCGAGTGGGACGCCCTTCCCCCTCTTCTCCAGGTGCCGGCCGCGACCGGCCTGCTTCACCTGACCCTGCGCGGGCGCGAGGTCGCCTTCCCCCGCCGCGACGAGCAGGGGCGTCTGTGGTTGGAGAAGCCTCCGGGTGCGGAGCAAGAGGAGAGCCGCATGGATATCGCCGTGCACCGCCGGGTGACCGACGACATCCCTCTGCTCCTCACCACCCGGATCGATCTCCAGGTCTCCGGGGAGAGCCGCGAGGCGCTCCTGGGCCGGGCGCTTCCTGATCACTTCGTGCCGATCTCGCTGACCGGCCCTCTGCCCGCGCGGCTGGAGGCCGACAAGCGCCTGCGCGTGCAGGTTCGCCCCGGCCGCTGGACCATCGAGATCGTTGCGCGGCACGAAGGTCCCGTCACCTCGCTCACGCTGCCTGAGCCGCAGGGGCCGTGGAACCCGGATGAGGTCTGGGTGTTCGACGCGCGGCCCGACCTGCGCCTCGTGAGGGTCGAGGGCGTCCAGGCGATCGACCCGCAGCAAACCACGCTGCCAGAGGAGTGGAAGAAACTTCCTACCTACGTGCTGCGCCCCGGGCAGAGCATGAAGCTGGTGGAGAAGAGGCGCGGCGACTCGGACCCGCCGCCCGATCACCTCAGTCTTCAGCGCGAGTGGTGGCTCGACTTCGACGGGGAAGGCTGCACAGTCCACGACCAGGTCAGCGGCGTAATGGAGCGGGGATGGCGCCTGGAGATTCTGCCGCCGGCGGTCCTCGGGCGAGTCGCCGTGAACGGGGGGGACCAATTCATCACGCGCCTTGGCAAGAACGCTCGCGCGGGGGTCGAGATCCGCCGGGGCCAGGTGCGCCTGGAGGCCGACAGCCGCCTGCCGCTGCGGGGCTCCACAATGTCGGCCGTCGGATGGGACCAGGACTTCCAGCAGGTCCAGGGCATCCTGCACCTATCGCCGGGCTGGCGCCTGTTCCACGTCTCGGGAGTGGATGATGTCTCCGCCACGTGGATATCGTCCTGGACCCTCCTGGATCTTTTCCTCGTTCTCATCACGACCATGGCCGTTGCAAAGCTGTGGGGATGGCGCTGGGGAGCCCTCGCGCTTGCCACGCTCACCCTGACCTGGATCGAGGTGGGGGCGCCGCGCTGGGTTTGGCTCGTGGTCCTCCTGGGAGAGGTCCTGAGGCGCGCGCTGCCAGCCGGACGCTTTCTGCGCCTCGTAAATGTCTACCGGCTCGTGGCGATGGCGGCGTTGGCCCTCGTCGCCATCCCCTTCGCGATCCGGCAGGTCCGAACGGCGATCTACCCGGTGCTGGAGTATCCGGGGGACTACACGGCGCCTTACCCGGTGGGTGGCCTCGCAGCAGTGCCGCCTCCGCCGGATTACGAGAGGGTGCGCGGTCTCCCGAAACCGGAGGAGGCTGTCGAGGGGGCGGAGCGCCTCTACGTTCGCGCCAAGGTGGCCGAGGCGCCGGCACCTGCCGGTGGGACGCCAGGCGGCACGCCAGGTGCCGTGCTTGCCGGTGCAGCGCCCTCCAAGGCTGCGCAGGTGTCCGAGAAGATGTTCGACTACAGGAGGTTCGTCAGCGCCCCCGACCCGTCCACGGTCGTGCAGACAGGGCCGGGCCTGCCCGCCTGGAGCTGGAGACGCGTGGGGCTGAATTGGCGAGGGCCGGTCACGCGCGCGCAGGTCCTCCATTTCGTCCTCATCCCGCCGCGCGTGAACTTCGTCCTTGCCTTCCTGCGTGTGGCCCTGCTGGCGCTGCTTGGAATCTGTTTGGTCGGCTTGTCAGGCAGCGGCCGCGTCGCTGCTCCAATAATGCAGCGGCTCGGTCTTTCGGGCATGCCTGCCGGCGCGCTCTCCGGCATGCTCGCCCTCGCGACGCGGCTGGCACTCCTCCTCGCGACGCTGCTCTGCCTCGCGTCGTCTCCCGCGCGGGCGGACATCCCGCCGTCTGACATCCTGGAGGAACTGAGGGACCGCCTGCTGGAACCTCCTGAGTGCAGCCCTGACTGCGCTTCCATACCGCGCCTCGCCCTCGAGGTCTCCGGGGCTCGTCAGGACGGAGGACGGGCAGCTCTGGCTGCAGGTTTCTCCTGGCGCACACCAGGTGCTGATGGACGGGGCGCTGCCCGAACAGGAGGCAATCCAGATCCCCCTGCCGCTCAGACCGCATCGAGTCACTGCGCGTGCGGAGGGCTGGAGAGTCGAAGGATTGCGCGAGGACGGTCTGGTGGACGACAGCCTGCAGTTGATGCGCCTGCGCGGAGGCGATCGCGCGGCAGAGCGCGTGCTGGAGCCCGGGCCACTGCCGTCCTTCGTGCGGGTCGAGCGGGAGCTGCGACTCGGCCTCAAGTGGGAGGTTGCCACCCGGGTCGTTCGGCTGACTCCGCCCGGCGCCGCGGTTCTCCTAGAGGTCCCTCTGATCGCGGGTGAGTCCGTCACCTCGCCGGAGGTGCGAGTGTCAGATGGCAGGGCGCAGCTCAACCTGGGCCCTCAGTTCACCGAGGCGGCTTGGCAGTCGTCCTTGTCACAAAGACCCCTCATCGAGCTGCGGGCTCCCGACGCCGTGCCGTGGGTGGAGGTGTGGCGTGTGGTGGCGGGGCCTGTGTGGCACCTGGAGGCGCGGGGCATCCCGGTCATCCACCTGCCCGAGCGGGGCGAGGTCCGCGTGCGCGAGTGGCGACCTTGGCCTGGCGAGATGGTTGCCCTCGAGTTGAGCCGCCCCGAAGGGCTCGCCGGCCAGACGGTGACCGTGGACAGCAGCCGCCTCGCGCTACGCCCCGGCCTGCGCGCCACAGACGCCACGCTCGATCTGACGCTGCGAAGCAGCCGTGGCGGTCAGCACACCCTCACACTCCCGGAGGGCGCTGAGCTGCAAGCGGTTTCGATCAACAAGGCTGCGCAACCGATCCGCCAGGAAGGGCGAGCCGTTACATTGCCGCTCGCTCCGGGCCGCCAGGAGATCTCCCTATCGTGGAGGCAGAACACGGGCATCCTCGCCTTCTTCCGCACGCCCGAGGTGCGCATCGGGTTGCCGAGCGTGAACGCCGCCACGGAAATCGAAATGCCGGCGGATCGCTGGACCCTCATGCTCCGAGGGCCGCGCATGGGCCCGGCGGTGCTGTTCTGGAGCCTGCTGGTCGTCAGCCTGCTCGCTTCGATTGGTCTGGGTCTCGTGCGGCTGACCCCGCTGCGCTGGCAGCACTGGTTCCTCCTCAGCCTCGGTCTGACGCAGGTGCCCCTGTGGGTCGTGCTCGGCATCGCGGCGTGGATACTGGCTCTGGGATGGCGCAAGCAGCGTGGCGCCGCGGCCGGTGACGTGGCGTTCGACCTGACACAACTGGCTCTGGTGGTGTGGACTGTGCTGGCTCTGGCCGGGCTCTTCTGGTCCATCGAGCAGGGGCTGCTCGGGCTTCCGGAGATGCAGGTCACCGGTAACGGCTCGTCATCGCGGTCGCTGCGGTGGTACCTTGACCGCGCTGGGGAGACTCTCCCGAGGCCGTGGGTCTTCTCGGTCCCTGTGATGATCTACCGCCTTGCCATGCTGGCGTGGGCCCTGTGGCTGGCCCAGGGGTTGCTTCGCTGGCTGAGCTGGGGTTGGGGCTGCTTCGCGGAGGGAGGCCTGTGGCGGCCTCTGCCGCCGCTGCGCCTGAGGAAGAAGCCCGCTGCTCCGCCCGCGCCAGCAATGGGCGCGTGATGTTTGCTGCCGCCGAGCCTCTGCTATCATTGCTGGCCTCCCAACCGACACCCGAAGGCGTGACCGAGACCGCTTGCCTTTTCACCATCGTCCACACCCCAAGTGAGGATCAGTGCGAGAGGATTGTCCGCGATCTGGTCGCTCCTGTCGCGACCGACCTGCGGGACCGCCCGGAGCTCGACAGCCTCTTCTACGGCTGCTTCAGCTTCCCGGACCCGCAGGTCCGGTTCCGCGTCCTGGGAAGCTCGGCATGGGTCGCGGGGCCTCTCCGTCAGGAGATGGAAAGACGCCTCGCGGTCCTCGAAGAGAAAGGGCTTGCCAGCGGCCACGAGTTCGGACGGTATCAGCGGGAGGTGGAGCGGTTCGGTGGAGAGGAAGGCATGCGGCTCACCGAGCGCATCTACCATCACGACTCACTCGCCTGCCTGGATCTGATCCAGGCAGAGGGGCGAGGGCGACTGGGAAGATCGCGGCGAGAGATTGCCGTGGCCATGACAGAGAGGATCCTGGACCTCCTCCGCTTCGATCGGGCACGACGCCTCGCATTCTATGAGTTCGCGAGCCGCTGGCCATCCAGTGACGGAGGCTGGAAGGAGGAGGACCAAGCGGCGATCGACGCGCGCTACGAGACGCTCAAGGACGGCCTCGCGTCCCTCGCGAGCGAGGAGGGAAAACCTGGAAGATCGGAGGGCGCACGGGATCCAGCCGTCCTATGGGGAGGACTGGAGCCTGCCAGGATCGCTGAAGGCTGTCTTAGCGCGCTTCGCCCTGTGATGGACCGCGTGCTCGAAGCCCACGCTTCCGGGACGACCAACCAGGACCTCGTCTATCTCGCCTGGTCCTGGACCCATATGCACTGCAACCGTCTCGGGATCGCCGCCATCCCGGAGGCCATCCTCCGCCAGTTGATGCTGCGTCATTATCGCCGGCCAGGTCTCGAGCAGATCGAGCAGATCGGTTGACAGATTGGCCGGATGGGAGTACCTGATTGCGCGGTTCCGCCTCCGCGGCGGATGGTCCGTCGGCTGGGAGTCGGGAACTTGGCACGTGTCGGAGGGCCCATGAAGGAAAACCAGCTTCCGGAGGTGAAAGCGGAGTCGTTGAATCTCGAGGTCGAGGAGATCGAGAAGCGGGAAAGGGGCAGGCCCAATTGCACCTCCTCCACCACGAGCGACTTCTGCACCTGCCTTTGTCGGATCCCCTACTAGTCCTCCACGTCGTCTCATAGAGACGACCTCATCGAGGATGCAGCCGGGGGAGAGAAGCCGCCCGGCTTCCCTCCCCCAAGCCGTCGCTGCCAAGGCAAGGCCAGCTTTCTTGAGTTCCTCCCCGGCCCTCCAGTTCATCCTCCACCTCACTGAAGCCAACATGGACACCGCACTGCGCGCGGCGGTTTCCCCTCTGGCTCGCGCGCTGCGCGACGATCCGCGCCTGGAAGTGATCTACTTCCATAGGCACGTGAAGCCTGGCTGGAACCTGCAAGTCCTCTTTCGGGGCCGTGGCGACAGCTTCGAGCAGGAGGCGAGGGATCGAACGGAGTCGGTTCTCACCCCTCTGGCGGATCGAGGGCTCGCGAGGTCCTGGCAGCGGATGGAGCCCGGCCGGGCCGCGGAGGAAATCGCCGGCGAGGCCGCAAGTCCTGACATCGAGAAGCTCTTCCATCACGACACCGCTGCCTGCCTGGATCTTCTGGATTGCGAGACAGCGGGTGGAATATCACGGAGCAGACGGGAGTTCAGCCTTCTGATGACGGAGCGGGTTCTGGGGCTGCTCCGCTTCGACCGCGCGCGCCGGCTCGCTTTCTACCATGTGGGCCACCAGCGACCCTTCGAGCAGGGCACCTGGGACGCGAAAGACCTCGCGATGCTGGAGGAGCGCTACAGCAACCTGCGGGATCCGCTGGCACGGCTGTTCGGCGACGGGGCACGAATGGATGCCGCGATGCTCTGGGGCGGGGAGGAGCCCGCCGCGATCGCGCATCGGTGCCTGGCGGCCTGCCGCCCGCACCTCGAGAACCTCCTCGAGGCTCACGCGCGCGGCGTCCTCCCGGTCGATATCGTTCCGCTGGCCCACCTGCTCTGCCAGCGGCACTGCAACCGCCTCGGCATCGACGGGCTCGCCGAGGCGGTGCTGCGGTACTTCATGTTCCGCCTCCATCAGGAAGGAAGAATCGAGCCCCTTTGAGCCGCCTGCTGCTCCTGCGCATCGCGACTCTGCCCTTCGAGACCCTCTCGGGGCTCCGGTCGGAGAAATGCGCCGCCTCGGTCGAGAAGCTCCTCTATCTGGAGGAAACCCTCGCTCGCGAGGTCGCAGGCCTCGAGGACGACCTGCACGCCGCCGCCGGCAGCCGTGAGCAGGCCGCCGATCCGGATCGGGCTCGGGCGAGGCTGGCTGTCCTGCGCCTGCGGCGGGACGCTCACAACCGTCGTCCCCTCCGCTCCGAAGACAAGGACACCGCGAGAATGCTTCTCACCCGCGAGGCCGCCGCCAGCCTCGAGCGGTACGAGGGGGCGCGTTCTCGCAGCGGATCGCTTCTCGATTGGTGCCGGCGGGAGCACGAGACCGAGCTTGTCCGCACCCGCCGAGCGCTCCTGTGCCTCGCCGCCGATTCCTTGTGCGAGGAAGGGGTGCGGCTCGCAAGCCGCTCGCTCCTCTTGCAGATCCGATCCCTCGCTCGCACCGACCCGGCTCGATGGGGCCACGACGAACGGCACGTCGCCTCCAAGATCGCCTCCTACGCGGCGAGGTTCTGCACAAAGACCAGTCCGAACAGCGTCTTCTGCGCGACGGGGATCGCGGAGGCGGGTCCCGGCGCGGCACGGGTCGGGGGTGAGGCGCGGATCCGGAAGGTGGACACGATCCTGAGCGTGGCCGAAGCGCGAAAGATCGCCGAGTGTCTCGCCATCGAGGGATCCACGCTTCCGGTCGTCATCCCCCGCCCTAATCCGACCCTGCGCGAGGAGCGCGAGGGCTGGACGTGGTGGAAGCCGGCCAGCCTGCGAAACCCGGACGACGATGAGGTCCTCTCGCGGACGAAGGATCATCCGGTGCTGCGCGCCCTGCTCGAGGAGGCCGGCCAGGGAGCCCTCCACGCTCCCGAGCTTCTGCGCTCCGTGGCGGGGCGTTGCGGAGTGGATGCTGCGGCGCTCACGCAGTTCTACCGGCAGGCGGTGGAGCGTGGGATCCTGATCGCGGAGGTCGAGATCGCGTACAACTCGCGGCGTCCTCTGCGCGACATCGCCTCCGCATGGCGAAGGGCGGGGTGCCACGCGCCCTGGCTTTCCACAGTGGAGGAGGCGGAGGCCGCGGTGGACACGCTCCCCTCTCTCGAATCCTCCGCCCGGATCGAGTTCCTGGACCGCATCGGAAACCTCCTGGAGCGTTTGCCCCGCTTCATCACGCGTTTCCTCGACCGATTCGGCCCCGACGCCGAGGTGGAGTTCCTGGACTTCTACCATGACTTCGTGGAGAAGGACGAGGCGCGCCGTCCGCTCGCATTTCCGGAGCCTTCGGGGGTGGAAGGGCCAGGCAGCGAGCTGGAGCAGGCCCGGTCAGCGAAGCGACGCCTCAGCGAATGGTTCGCCACGCGCGCACTGGAGACGGCCCCGGGCGAAGAGGTGCAGATCGACGAGGATCAGGTCCGGTCCCTCGTTGATGGCTTGCCCCTCCCGTCCTCTCCGATGCCGCGATGGGCCTGCGGCGTCCTCTTTCAGATCGCCTCTCGCGGGGCCGCCGACATCGAGCGTGGAAACTACCGGCTGGTCCTCAACGCCCTGTTCAACGGGATCGGTCTCGCTCTTGCCCGCTTCGCCCACCTCCACGGCGACGGCGCGCCGCCCGAGAACAACCCGATCGTCCGGGAACTGCGCCGGCACTGCTCAACCCTGGAGGAGCCGGGAGCGGTCGTGGCCGAGATGACCTACAACCACATCGCGAGGACGGCCAACGCCGGTCTCAGACCGTCGATCTTCCGGCACGAGATCGAGCTGCCCGGCGACAAGGCGTCCGAGGGGGCGGAGGTCATCCCGCTCCGAGACCTGGTGCTGCGGTACAACGCGGCGCAGGACCGGCTGGGTCTGTTCTGGCGGTCGCGCGGGGTCGCGGTCATCCCGGTCATCAGCAGCGGCGTCAACCCCCAGGGGATCGTCTCCTTCCTCGTATCGATCGGCCAGCAGGACCTCCAGTACATTGGCTACCTTCCGGGGTTCGAAGTGGAAGGGGTCAAACGCTGGCCGCGATTCGTCTCAGGCCGGCTCGTTCTCTTCCGCGCCCGCTGGATCTTCGGACCGGGCGAATGGCCCTCCCCTGCGGATCTTGCCGATCACTTCATCGAAGCGGCACGCTGGCGCCGCAGTCACGGGCTCCCCCGTCACGTATTCATCCTGACCTCCAGCGACCCGAAGCCCCGCTACGTGGACCTCGAATCGCCGCCGCTGGTGGACTTGCTGCGCCGGGCGACGGTGAGCCTCGAGGAGAAGCCCGGAGCGTCGCTCTATGTCACCGAGATGCTTCCGGGTCCAGACGAGCTCTGGATCGAGAGGATGAGAGAAGCGGGGAAAGAACATTTCGCCTCGGAGTTCCTTGTCCAGATGCAGAATCCGGAGCCGGCGTAGGCGCTTTCCGGAAGTCTCACTCCCCTCCCGAGCGGCTGCCCGTCCCCCTCGGGGATCCTCGTTATGGTCTCCTGTCAACTCCTGTCACCTGAAGCTTGACAGCAGGTACTGCAGGAGTGCAGGGCTCGGAGAGAGGACGCAAGCGCGGTCTTCGTAGCTCCGACCAGGGCGGTCACCCAAGCCGTATATTCAGGGTCAGTAGCCACAGGAGGGGAGGAAAATGTCGGGACAGAGAAATCCACTACGGAGAGGCTGCAACGCGTTCCACGAAGGTATGACGGCCGCCCGAATCTCGCGTGCCGTCTCTCTCTCTTCGTTGCTTCTCACCGCCGTCGCGCTCCCTTCGGATCTTCCCGCCCAGGTCCCATGCGGAAGCACGTTGAGCCAAGACACAACACTCAGGGAGGACCTATCTTGCCCGGGCGATGGACTCAGGCTTGGCTCCAATGGGATCACACTCGACTGCGCCGGGCACGCGATCCGCGGCGAGGGTGGGTATCTCACCATGGGCGTCTCCGCCACCGGTGTCGAGCACGTGGTGGTGAGGAACTGCCACATTATGGGCTTCGGGGTTGCGCTACGGCTGCAAGACTCCCCAGCCTCGGTCGTGGAGGGTAACAAGCTCTCCGGTGATCCCTCCTACGCACTGTATGCCCTCAGGAGCCCTGGCCTAAGCGTTCAGGACAACATGTTCACCGGGCCGGGCGCCAACGTCCTCATCGTCTTCAGCTCGGGGATTCAGATTCTCGAGAACCAGTTCGATCCGGCCTCTCCCGACCCCGGGGAGTGGATCAACGTAGGGACGTACGGATGCCCACTCTCTCGCTTCTCCAGAAACCATAGCTCGGGAAGCGTCTACGTCGCCCTCACGCACCAGTCCGATGGCTCACGTGCTGAGGACAACCATCTGCTCGGCGGAAGCCTCATTGCAATCGGCAATTCGACTGACTGCGTCATCACACGCAATCAACTCGGTCCCGTCGATCCCGGATTTCTCTATGCGAACACAGCCTTACACCTCTACGGCGGCCGCCACAACGAGATTAGCCACAACGTCGTCGAGGGTCACAGACTCGGGGGCGTCGTCGTCAATCTTGGTTCGGAAGCCAACAAGATCCTAGAAAACTCGATCCACGCGGCCAGCTACGGCATCTCTGTATACTCTGGACACGGGAACTCCATCCTCGAAAACGAAATCAAGGGCTCTTCGGTCGGAATCGAAGTAGTCGGAATTCAAGCCGGCGCCTATCCTGCAGAGAACATCTTTACCAGTAACAGGCTGAGCGGAGCGGTTCTTGGAATTCTCGAAGTTCAGCTCGAATCCGCTGGGGGGAATCTGCCTAACTCCTACGTCGACAATGTAATCGAAGGCAGCAAGGTCTTCGGACTCCTTGCTTGGGGCAGTTCGCCGCGCTTGTTTGCCAACCGTTTCATCGCCAACGGGACAGACCCATATACACCGACACCAGACGAAGAATCGCTCTTTCATCTTTTGGGCGGGTTGCGTGGCGGCGTCGCGTTCTTCCCCTATGTGGGCAACCCTGCAAGCGCCTCGGATGACGGCAACCCCTCAACCGACGTGCTGGCAATACCAATCATCGGGAGCCCGGACCAGCCGAACTGGTTCAGCGGGAACGGTGACGTAGACATCTACGCCCTGGACGGACGCGCTGAAAACTGGCGCACGCTCGATGACGACAATCTCTTCGAATTCCGGTCACCCAGTACAGGCGCGGAAGCTCAGCGTCGCGACCACGAGCGGATCCGGCAAGACTGGTTCGGCCTGTTGCGTGTCGAAGACACCTTTGGGCATGCTGTCGTCGGCGTGACAGTCGAGGTGCGCGATGCCAGGGGACACCCGGCCGGCCTCTTCGCGTCGGGATCCTCAGGTTACGCGCCTGCCGAGTCGGACCCGGACCGCACCCAAGGGCTTGCTGAGGGAGAACCAGGAGGACCGTTGTCCCCTTGGCCTCGCTTTACTGAGTACGTGGTCGCAAGTAACGGCCAGCGTGAAGACCTCACGCCGCACCGTCTGAGTGTTCGCTCACCCTCCGGGATGGCCAAGAGTCGATACTCGTGGGACGGTGTGGACAACGATCCTCTGGCATTTCGGATCGTCGGCGACCGGTATCAGACGGCGCTGGTCGTTCTCGACAAGCGTCTAGCGCCTTGATCACCCTCAAGCCCCACCTGCATTGCCTGGCAGAGTTGTAGCCTCTCCAAGTCTCCCCCCTCATCCACCGCCGCGCCGACTCGTGCTTCACCGACCAGAGCGATCTCCGAGATCGACGCGCCTCGAGATCACTCGGCAGGAGCGGACCAGAACCAGCCGGGGATCGCGAGCCGATTCGCGGTCGAGTAGCCGACCTGCCGCCATTCGATCTTGCCGTGGTTGTCCACGAGAACGAACGTCGGGGTGCCGCTGACGCCGTAGCTTTGGTAGCCCTTGCGCAGCTCGTCGCTTGCCACCAGCCCCGGGAAGGGCCCGGTCCAGGAACCAAGGAACTTCCGGATGGTCTCCTCGTCCTCATCGCTCACGGCCAGCACCGGAACGCCGGTCCGCCGGCTCCACGCCATGAGCTCCGGCAAGGATCCCTTGCAGGGCTTGCACCAGGTGGCCCAGAAAAAGAGCATGTGCCGGCGGCCTGAAAGATCGCCGCTCCCCTCCTGATCCGCGCGCACCATTCGGAGAGAGCTGAGCAGCGGCGCATCCTCTCCGGCCTTGGGCGGGGCCGGCAGCGCGGGGAGCTTGGTCGGGTAGGGAACCAGGGAGACGATCACGGGTACCGTCTTTCCGCCCCGCTGCAACTCCAGCGCGAGCGGCGTTCCACGAGGGGAGGTCATCGTCCACTCCCGGATCCGGTTCGGCTCGGTGAAGTGTCCGCCGGGCGGTCCCAGCACGATGTCTCCCGCCTGGATCCCCGCCGCGCTGGCCGGTCCCTCACCGTAGATCTGATCGACCATCGCCGCGCCGCGCTCGACCTGGAAGCGCTCGCGGTCTTTGTCAGAGACCGGATGGAAGCGGATCCCGATCCACGACGGCAGCGCCCGCTGCACTGCCGCGAGGTCGTCGGCGAACGGAGGCAGGGGCTCCAGCGTCTAGCGTCGGCCTGGCTCAGCAACTGCGTTCCGGCGATGCGGATCAGCAGGGCCCGCATCCTCATGAGCGCGGCGAGCCGCACGTCCGTGCGGTACTTTGCGCTCTTCGCGTCCTCGTCGGTCTCGCGCAGATCCTGAAGGCGTTTCCATACATCGGAGCGCCCCTCAGTGAACTCCTTGATAGCAGGCAGCAGCTCGGCAAGGGTGCTCCGCTTCTCCCCCGCGTCGAGAGTTGCGATGCTCTTCTCATCGAGCCGTTGCTTCCAGCCCGGCTCTTTCTCCAGGAACCGATCAAGGTTCTCCTTCCTCAGATCGCCGAGAGCGAGCTTCCAGCGATCCTCGTAGGTGTCGAGCTCCTTGGAGAGGGCTTGCAGGCTGTCGATCTCGGGCTTCAACTCCGCGAGCGTCCGCGGGCTGAACGTCCCGTACACCTCGCCCATCCGGTCGAGGAGTCGGATCTGCGGCTCCCATTGCCCGCGGCTCTTCCACGCGAGAGCGAGCTGCTCGTCGACCAGGGCCTCCACGTCGGCCTTTCTCCGGGCCCCTTCGTCCTGCAGGAGCCGCTCGAGGAAGAGATCGGAGGTCCGCATCGGCACATCGGGGCTGGTATCCGCGACCAGCACGGCCGAGTGCACGTCGTCCAGCGACGCATGTCTGCCCATGGCGTCGATGAAGCGGAAGGCGTGCCCGATGCGGTCGCGGTCCCGCCCTTCGGGGTAGCATCCGCACGCACGCCAGGCTTCAGGTATCCCAGAAGCGCCCTGAACTCCAGAACCGAGAGGGACTCGTTCCACAGGGAGATGAATCCGTTTTCCGGATCGTCTGTGTTCCTCGTTCCGTGGTCGGTCACGAACACGAGCAGCGTGTCGCCGGATCGCAGCGTGTCGCTCATGCTGTCGAACCACCGTCGCAGCTCCCGCAGGCGGGCGGGCCGAAGGGTCACCCCATCCCAGACCGTGTTCGTGAGATTCGTCGGGTTCAGCGTTCGGCCCACGCCGGTTCCATCGACGAGCCAGAAATCCGGAGGCTCGCTGCCGCGTGTGGCGAGGTCCTGCGTCGAGCCGTCGCCATCGGCGGAGAAAATGGAGATCCGGTCCGCCGCCACGCCACGGCTCCGCAGCGCCGCCACCATATCCTGCAGGTGGTGCAGATGGCTGAGGTAGTTGCTCGCAGCCGATCCCCCACCGTTGATCAGCAGGGCGTGGGTTTGAGGCGCCCGCGTTTCTTCCGCGATGGCGAGCGCCCACGGCCCGGCGAGGCCGGCGGCGAGCGCCAGGGCGAGCGAGAGGTGACGAGTGCCCAGGTCTCCCATCAGGGTCTCCAGGATTTCAGTCCGCCGAGCAGGCCCGGTTCTCTCCGCCGGGCGGGCCGGGCGACGATGTTCGACCTGAATAGGGTACCTGATGTACTCACGCTCCTCCAGGTCAGGATCCCACGCTCCTGGGGTATGCTCTCCGCCGCCATTGCAGGGATGCACTTCCCAAGAACGAGGATCGAGACGATGAACACGAAACGAAAAGGACTCTCCTGCTGGTTGGAGCGATTCTCCCACACCGTGTCGGAGGCCACCGGGACATCATGGGCCTTCGCCGTCGCCCTGGCCGTGATCATCGTGTGGGGCGTGACCGGACCGGTCTTTGGCTACTCCGACACCTGGCAGCTCGTCATCAACACGGGCACCACTATCGTGACCTTCCTGATGGTCTTCCTCATCCAGAGGGCCCAGAACAAGGAAGCGCAGGCCATCGAGCTGAAGCTGAACGAGATCGTGGCCGCTATCGAGGGCGCCAGCAACCGCCTGATCGATGTCGAGAGCCTGTCGGAGGAAGAGCTGCGGACGCTTCACGAGTATTACCGGAAGCTCTCGCGGATGGCGCAGCACGAGTCCTCCCTCACGAAGTCCCACTCCATCGAGGAAGCGGAAGCGCGCCATCTCAGAAAGAAGGCATGAAACACAATCCCGGCTTCCTCGAGGTCGCCGCCACCATGCCCTCTAGGGGCCGGTGCATCTGTATCAGCAGAAGTCAAGCGCAGCGTCGGCGGGTGGGACGCCTCAGGCCTCCAGGGCCTGGGCAAGGGCGCGAAACACCGTGGCGAGGGACTTCCTGTGGTCCTGAGGCAGGGCGGGCGCGACAGCCGCAATGGCGGCCGAAAGGGCCGCCGGATCGATGCGCGTCTCCGAGGGCTGGAAAGAACTCGTCTCGCGCGAGCTGTCCGGGACATTGTCCAGGGGCGACGATGCCGCGACGGTCCGCATCGCGGCCCTCTCGGCCACCTGCCTGATCTCCGCGGCCACCTTGGCGTTCGCGACCTGCGACTCCGAGCCCGTGGCCGCAGGCTCCGCGATCTCTGCAGCCGCCCCCTCCGAGATCTCTGCCGGCGGCTCCGCAGTCTCTGCTCCCGGCTCCGCGACCGCCGCAAGCCGCTCGGCAGGAACCTCCCTGCGGGAAGCAGCCTCGCCCGGCTGCATCGACGTGGCGGGGACAGCCGTCTGGAGAAGCGAGCGGACCATCTCGCGGAATGACCCGCTCCCGCCCGGTGCCGCGATTATGTCCTCGCCCGACCTGGCCCAGATGTTCTCCAGGACGTTCTTCTTCGTTTCGTGCAGGCGAAGGATGCTCTCCTCGATGCTCTCCTTCGTCACCACCAGAATCTCCTGAACCGATCGCTTCGATCCGATCCGATGCACGCGCGCGATGCGCTGCTCGAGGCGGGCAGGGTTCCATGGCAGATCGAGGTTGATGACGACATCCGCCGCCTGCAGGTTCAGCCCGACGCCGCCCGAGTCGGTGCTCACGAACGCGGCGGGGCCCTTGTGCTGCACGAAGGAGCGGATCATCTCCGGCCTGCGCCGGATGGCGACCCCTCCGTGCAGGTGAAAAACGGCCAGCCCCAGCTTCCGGACCAGGGCCTCGACGCGGTCCGTCATGTCCGTCCATTCCGAGAACACGACGGCCTTGCGTCCCTCACCGAGGCAAAGATCCCGCAGGGCCTCTTCGAGCTCCTGGAGCTTGGGAACCTTCCGGTCATCGAATTCAAGGCCCAGCATGTGCGGGCCGTTGCAGCAGCGCCTCGCGATCACCAGAAGCCGCTGTATCCTTTCGAGGTCCGCCGGCAGGATGACCTTCTTGCTGGCGATTCTCCGGGCCTGCGTCAGAACGTCATCGTAGGTCGATTCCACCGCGGGATGCATCGGCACCGTCACGATCGAACGGAGTCGTTCCGGCAGCTGCAGGGCGACGTCCTCCTTGCGCCGGCGCAGAAAAGCGGGTGCGAGGCGCGAGCGGAGGGCGTCGAGGCCCCGGTAGAGCACCACGCGCCGGCCCTTCGGGTCCCTGACGAAGTGATCGCGGTCGAGCTGCCAGAGCGGCGGCAGTAGCCGCTGGTCTATGAGCTGCGCGATGGCGTATGCCTCCTCGAGCCGGTTCTCCAGCGGCGTGCCCGTCAGGGCGAACACGTACCGGGCGCCGATCGCCTTCAGCACCCTCGCCGTGCGCGTGCGCAGGCCCTTCGCCCTTTGAGCTTCGTCCACGATCAGAAGGTCCGGAGGCGCCGCCTCGTGGTGCCGGTGGTCGCGCAGGACCTGCTCGTAGTGTGTGATCAGCCAGCGGGGGCGAGAAGCGATGACGCGGGCGCGCTCCGGACTCGATCCTTCTAGCAGCGACGCGTGCTCGCCAAGCCACCTGAGAATCTCGTCCTGCCACCCCCCTCGCAGGCTCGCCGGGCACACGATGGTGACGCACCGCGCGGGGTGCCCCGCCCGGCGTAAGGCGGCCGCCGCGAGGATCGCTTGCCCGCTCTTGCCAAGCCCCATCTCGTCGGCAAGCAGCGCGCGGCCGGTCTTCGCGAGGAACTCCGCGCCGGTCCACTGGTAGGGGTAGGGGGGCAGTCCGAGTGGAGGGAGCAGGTCGGTGAGATTCTCCTTCGGGAGGACTGGCCTCCTGTCGAGTCTCCCCTGCAGCCAGCCCAGAGCTTCCGGCTCCACCCACTCGCCGAAAGTGCGCAGCCAGTGGAGGAGCTCTCTCTCGTCCCTGGCCAGCGGACGCAGGGGAATCCCCTGGCCATCGAACGCTTGGCGCACGGCAGGCCCTCCGGCTCCCACCGGCCGGCCGAACAGGCGCGGCTCGACGATCTCGCCGAAATGCAGGTAGATGCGAGGCCGCGAAGCGTCCCGGCGGTGCGGCCGCGGGAGCCTCGACCTCTTGGAGCGCAGCCAGGCCCTCACGCGCTCGACGTGCTTGCACGTGTGAAGCCGATTGGCCTCGAAATCGGGACAGTGGCAGGAATGCGGCCCACCCACCGCCCCGCGAAGCTGGACTCGGTAGGAGAATCCTGATGGACTTTCCACACGAAGGAACGGAGTCTCATCAGGCTTCACGAGGAGTTTTTCCCGTCGGGCCGCCGCTTTGCGTTCTTCGATAGCGCGCCGACGTTCCTCGATGGAGTCCCGGACTTCCTCATCCATGTCCTGCGGCGCGATCGACTGCTTCGCAGGTTCTGCGTTCCAATCCGCAGCCCTGCCATTGCCCGCGCCGGCACGAGCTGCCTTCGGTCCTTCGCCGGAGCCGACAACAACCGAAGCCTCGGGTTCCCTTCCCCGTGGCTGAGGCGTCAGACACTGCTTCAGCACGAGCGCAGCCGCGACTTCATGCTTGCAGGGATCCCTCCAGGACGGGCAACCGCACCGGTGCTCGAGCCCTCCTTCACCCGCCCAGAGCGCCACTTCGAAATCACCACTGTGGCCCCGAACGACCGTCGAAACGCTCTCACCGGAGCCGATGAAGTCGCACACACGCGCCTCCAGCGCGTAGCGCGTCCCCTCGCGCAGGGCCTGCCCCTTCACGCGCGCCAGGAACCGATCCAGCATCTCAGGTACGATCACTGCGCTCCCTCCCGACCATGAACGCGTCACACTAGCCGCCTCCGCGGTTCGAACGCAAGAAGAATCTCGATCCGGCCGAGAACCTCCCACCCGCACGTCCTCTGCGGGGAGGGAGCGGGGCAGCGACCGAGATTGCAGGACGGCGTCGACAGTTGCTTGGCCGAGCCGCGGGAGCTAAAGCCGCTCGGGGTCGATGCCGTGCTTGCGGAGGTAGTAGCCGAGGTTGCGCTGGTCGATCCCCAGCAGGAGAGCCGCTTCCTTCCGGACGCCCCCGGAACGTCGCAGGGCCGCCAGAACGATCTCCTTCTCACGCAGGCCGAGTGCCGCGCGCAGGTTCAGCTCGCTGGTTTGGGCGGTTCCTTCCGGAGAGGATCCGCCGAGGGCGGCCGAGGCGAGCCCCTGGGCGGGGGACAGATCGAGCGATGAGAGCGACCCCTCGGCATTGAGGATCATCGCGCGCTCGATCACGTTGCGCAGCTCGCGGACGTTGCCGGGCCAGGAG
>QHYA01000102.1 GCA_003223995.1 Acidobacteriota bacterium
TCCGCGAAGCGTGTCTGGCCCGTCACCTTTGCCCGCCCATCTACACGGCGGCGCGGTACCCCGATGATTCTCAGGCGGCGGTCGACCGGTGTGGTGTCGCTCATCCCAGCGCCTGACGATCCGCTTTGCTCGTGGGTTGTGATTTGGCGGCGGCTCTCGCGGCCCTCTGGGGCACATCTGCTTTCTCGCCCGCTCCAATCGTCGAGGCGATCGCCGCCTCGACCGCTTCGAAGATCTGGAGGTAGCCCGTGCATCGGCAGAGGTTCCCCGACAGCGCTTCCATGATCTGCCCACGGGTGGGGTTCGGATGCGTGTCGAGAAGGTTCTTGGCTGTCAGGAGAATCCCGGGTGTGCAGTAGCCGCACTGAGCGGCGCCGAGGTCGGCGAAGGCCTCCTGCAGCGGATGGAGCTTTCCGCCGGCGTCGATCCCCTCGATCGTGATGACCTCGCGTCCCTCGCACTCGAGGCCCAGCACGAGGCAGGAAAGGACCGGCTGGCCGTCGAGCAGGACAGCGCAGGCGCCGCATTCGCCCAGCTCGCAGCCGTGCTTGGTCCCCATCAGGTCCAGGTCCTCGCGAAGGACCTCGAGAAGGGTCTTGTAGGAAGCGAAGGAGGCCTCGTGCTCCTCCCCGTTCACCCGAAGGGGGATGTGGACGTTGGTCTCGTTGGAGCCGGTTTCTCTCATGTCCTTGCTTGCGATCCTGCTGCCCTTCCCCGGCCGGCCTTCTTGGGCAGCCGCGCGGCGAGGCCCCGAACGAGATACTCCGCGAGCCCTTCGGCGACGGCCGAAGCCGAGCGGGGCCCTTCCGGGTGGAACCAGCGTGCGGTCCAGTTGGCAGCCCCAAGGATCGCGCGGGTGACCAGCTTCACGTCGGTCCGAGCCAGCTCCCCCCGGCGCATGCCCGAGGCCACGAGCCGGCGGATTCCGCGCTCGTACCGGTCGCGTTTGAGGACGATCCGCTTCCGCAGGGGTGCCGGAAGAGCATCCACCTCGAGATGGGCGGCCGAGCCCTCCAGCTCGTCGATCAGGCACCGGACGTGGGCCTCGATGACCTGCCGGAGCTGCTCCGACGCGGGCTGACCCGACAGGCGCGCCGTCTCGAGGGCGGCGATCATCACGTCCAGCGAGCGGTCCTGGCAGAAGTAAAGGATCTCGTGTTTCCCCTTGAAGTAGTGGTAGAGGTTGCCGGGGGAGAGATCCGCCTCGGCGGCGATCTCCCGCATGCCCGCTCCCGCGAACCCGCTCCGGCGGAAGACCCTCGCGGCCGCGCGGAGGATCTCCAGACGGCGGGCATCCGCCCGCCGCTGCGCCCGGCCGGCTCCGTTGGTCAAACGATCGTTCACAAGTTGAACCTCGGTTCAATTCTCCTTCTTCCCGGCGCTGCCGTCAAGAGGGTCGGTCGTGACGCCTTGTTGCTATAATCCGCCGCTCGTTCCAACCGGGGGTTTGAGTCATGCGCCCCGGTTCCCGGAGGCGAATTGAATCCATCCCTTTCGGGGCGCTTCCTTCTCGGGGAGGTCGCCGGGACTGCGGCCGCGGGCGCGACCAAGGCCAAGGTCATCGCCTCGAGCTGGACCTTCGGCGCGATCCTCTCCTCGGCCGTCCTCATCATGTGGGGAGCGGAAGCGGCGCAGTTCTTCATCGCCCAGGGGCTGGCGCTCGCGATCCTCGCCTGGCTCCAGACCCTGCCGGAGTTCGCGGTCGAGGCGGTCATCGCTTACGAGGCGGGCCGCGATCCCGCTTCCCTTCACCTCGTCACGGCGAACTTCACGGGGTCGCTCCGGCTGTTCGTCGGCCTGAACTGGCCGATGATCTACTTCGTCCACGCCTTCTCCAGCTGGAGGAGGAAGGGGGCTCGAAGGCTCCCCGAGATCCGGATGGGCGGCGACGACCCCGCGACCATCTTCTTCCTCTACCCGGCGCTCGCCTACTTCTCGCTCATCTGGTGGAAGGGGACCCTGTCGATCCTCGACGGGTTCGCCCTCGTGGCGATCTACGCCGCCTACCTCGCCGTCCTGCAGTTCCTTCCCCCCCAGGAGCTCGAAGAGGAATCGGATGTCGGGCGCATCCCGCGCGCCATCATCCACATGAGGCGGGGGCCCAGGATCGCCTCGATTCTTTCACTGTTCCTCTCCGGCGGACTGATCCTGTACTTCTGTGCTGAGCCTTTCCTGCACAGCCTCAAGGAGCTTGCGCTGACCCTGGGAATCTCCACCTTCATCTTCATCCAGTGGGTGGCGCCGTTCGTCTCCGAGTTTCCGGAGAAAGTCACGGCCTGCTACTGGGCCCGGAAGGCCAAGAGCGCTCCTATGGCCCTCATGAACGTCGTCAGCTCTTCCTTCAGCCAGTGGACGGTGCTGACCGGCATCATCCCGTTCGTCTATTCCTATTCGGCCGGTCGCATCAGCACCGTTGTCTTCGACGACCAGCAGCGCGTGGAGATCCTCCTGACGATCGTCCAGTCGCTGCTCGGCGCGTTGTTGCTGTCGAACCTCAGCTTCAAGTGGTGGGAGGCCGTGGTCCTCTTCGTCCTCTGGTTCGCCCAGTTCCTCGTCCCCACAATCCACGGGCAGATCATCTGGGTATACGCCGCCTGGGTGGCGGTCGAGATCCTGAAGCTCGTCCGGGACCGCAAGCACTTTGCCGTCTTCCCTGCATTCCACCAGCTCTTCCGGAGGCACGTCCTCGGACGGAGCTGAGCCGTGCCGATTCTCGCCTTCATAGGCGTCCTTGACTGCACCGTGTGGTGGTCTTAGCCTCGGGATTCTGAAAACTGGAAGCCGCACAGCGGGGGTAACCTTTCATGGTCAATTACCTATCGGGTCTCGTCTTCGTCATTCTCTTGCTGATCGGCGCCGCCCTCGTCATCCCCATCGGCCTGGGGCACCCCATTCCTGCGGTGGTTCTTGGAGCCGTCTGGCTGCTTGGAGATGTGATCCTCTCCTCCGCGATCCAGATGGCGGCGCAGTGGGAAAGGGCGGTCGTCTTCCGCCTCGGCAGATTCCGCAACGTCCGCGGGCCCGGAGTGTTTCTCATAGCGCCTCTCATCGACCAGTTCAGAAGGGTTGACACGCGCGTGCAGGCGATCCAGATCTCCAGGCAACAGGTCATCACGAAAGACAATGTGCCCGTCTCCGTCGACGGGGTCCTGTTCTTCAAGGTAGACAGCGCTGCCGACGCCATCATCAAGGTGCAGGACTATCATTTCGCGATCTCCCAGTACGCCCGCACCTCCCTGCGGGATGTCATCGGCCAGATGACGCTCGACCAGTTGCTTTCGGAGCGCGAGCAGATCGAAAGGGCCATCGCGGCTCATGTCGAGAAGGACACCAAGGACTGGGGCCTCGAAGTGGTGGGCATCCGCATGGAAGACATCGACATGCCCGAAGAGCTGAAGAAGATGATGTCCCGGCAGGCGTCGGCCGAACGCGAGAAGCGCGCGACCATCACCAAGGCCGAAGGGGACAAGGAGGCTGCCGTCAACCTCGCAGCCGCCGCACGCACGATGAGGGAGAGCCCCGGGGCGATGCAACTGCGCACCCTGCAGACCATCGACGGCCTCGGGCCGACCTCCTCGAACACCGTCGTGCTTGCCGTTCCCGTGGAGATCATTGACTCGCTCGTTCAGTTCGGCCGGGCGCTTCGGGACTCCGGATCAATTTCGCCGGGGCCGCTTGATCGATGAGGAGGGTGAGGAAGGAAATGATGGGGACGCCGGCCCTCTCGGCTTGTCGCCGGGCGATCCCTGGGATTACGCTAGACCGTAGCGTCTTTCATGACGGATCTCGGCCCTCCGGTTGTTCCCCGGCCTTTCGGCACTCTCTCGAACTTCCCGACTCCTAGCTCGTCGGGCGGATGGCCCTCGCAGCCGCTCGCCGTTGTCCTGGCTGCCCTGCTGTTCGCGGCCTGCTCCGCCGCCGCGCTGGGAGGCGAGAGTGGCTCGCCCGCACCGGCCGGGGAAGCCGCGCCTGCAGAAGCCGGGCCTGTCCCAGCGGCCGATCGGCCGATCCTCATCGGCAGGATCACAATCGAGATCGTGGATGTGTTCGACCCATCCAAGCGGGGCGAGGACGGCTGGTTCAACCGTCACGAGAATGGTGCGGCGGACGTTCACGTGCGCGTCCAGGACTCGTGGACGACACGCGCCTCCTACGGGCTGGGCCGGACGGGAGGGCACACTCGGGCGGAGCTGGAGGCGCAGGAGGTCAACCTGCTGGGATTCGGCAAGAAGCTCGGCTTCAGCTTCGCCAGCAATCAGGACCGCAAGCAGGACACCTTCGAATACAGCGACGAGCAGCTCTTCGGTACGCGCGTCCATATGGACGTGTCCCACACCAACTCGAGCGACGGCAACGGCGATGCTTTCCTCATGGAACGGCCCTTCTTCTCTTACGAGACCCCCTGGGCGGCGGGAATAGGCGGTTCCCGAGCGCTCCAGACGACGCACATCTACTCACAGGGTGAGAAGTTGGCCGACTTCGACACCAGCCTCCGCAGTGGAAGGATCTACTATGGCTTCTCCACGGGCCTTCATGACAATGTGGTCCTGCGATACTCCTTCGGAGCTCTGTTCAACCGCGCTGATTACACCAACGGCAGGAAACTGACCGATGACTGCCGGCACCGGCCGCCGCCCCTGGCCCCGGAGTGCATCGCTCCCGTCGAGCTGACTCCTGTCGACAGGAAAGTGATTGGACCGTTCTTCGAGTTCAGGCGAGAGAGCAGGAACTGGATCAAGGCCTACAACCTCATCCGGATGGACCGTCCGGAGGATTTCAACCTTGGCTCCGTCCTCGACATCGAGACGGTGCTGAGCCGACGCGTGCTCGGCGCGGGCGCGGACGAGGTTCTGCTGCTCGCCCAGATAGGCCGAGGTTTCCACGCCGGCCAGAATGGCTTGCTCTTCATCAACCATTCGATCAACGGGCGTATCGGCTCCGGTTCGGCCGCCTCGAATACGTTCGAGCTCGCCGCCACCTACTACAACACGCGATTCACTCACCAGACGCTGGTTGGCCACACGCTTCTCGACTACGGGTTCAATCTGGATCCGCCGGGCCGCTTTCTGCTCGGCGGAGATGAAGGTCTGAGGGGCTTCAATTCGCGCGTGCTGGACGGCAATCGGCGCTTTCTGATCAATCTCGAGGACCGGGTCTGGACCCGCAAGGAGCTGTTCCACCTCGTCTATGTGGGTTTTTCGGGATTCGTCGACCTCGGCAACGCCTGGGGAGGCCTGGAGTCAGAGGGCTTCGGAGGGCTCCACTCCGACATCGGCATGGGTCTGAGGCTCGACGCAAGCCGGGCGGCCCACGGAGGGCTCTTGCGTCTCGATTTCGCCGCTCCCGTCTCCGGAGACCGCCGGGGAGGGCCGGCGGTCCTGTTCTCCTTCGGCCACGGCTTCGGATACTAGACGCTCATCCGATCGGCGAACTCCTCCTGAAATAGACCGACCGAGGCTCTCCACCCGTCCACCCGAGACTTTCGTTGGCAGGCCGAGCGTTCCGCGTTACAGTCGGAGCGGCCGGTGAGCTTCCAGTTTCGTCTGAGCCTATCCCCACCGGCTCAAGCGCCACAACGGCATGCCCCTCGAAGTGCTCGCCTCCGCGACAGCCCCTTCGCTCGAAAGGGAGCTTCTCGCGCGCCTTGCGGCGGTCCAGCAGGAGGATCCGTTCCGTCCCGTGCTGATCGTCGCCCCGACCGGCCGGCTGCTGGTGCGCCTGCGGCGGCTCGTGATGACGGAAGGGAAGACCCGCTGGGGGCTTCACCTGCTGCATCATCGCCTGCTCGCCCAGCGCATCGTCGAGAGCGCCGGGGAGACGCCGCTGCGGCTCCTGCGCAGCCGCCAACTGCGGGCGTTGCTCGCGGAGCTGCTCCTGGCCGGCCCGCCCTCCGGGCTGGCTCGCCGCGTCCTTGGCCAGGCCGGATCGCTGGCGTCCCTCCAGGCCACACTGAGGGACCTGCGCGAGGCCGGTCTGAACGCGGCCACCGCGCGCGCTGCAGCAAAGGAGGAGGCGAAGGAGCAACGAGAGGGAAGCTTCGCGGAGCTGCTCTGTCTCTACGCATCCTACACGGAAGCCCTCCGGCGTCTCGCGGATTCCGGGAAAGGGGACGCGGCGGCGCTGGCGGAGCAGGCTGCCCGGTCGGTCCACCGCTCGCGGCTCGTCGCCGAGGCCGCCTGCCTGCTGCATCACGGCGCGTATGACCTGACCGGCATCAACCGCCTCCTGCTGGAGAAGATCGCCAAGAGGATTCCCGTGACGCTCTTCGTTCCAGGGGTGGCGGCCGGGCCGGCCTTCGAACACGCGCGGCAAACTCTGAGGCTCTGGGTGGGACCGGAGGCGTTCGACGCTGCCCGCCATGTGGCCGCCGATCCCGCCTCGTGTGAGGAGCGGTTCGTTTCGCGCCTGACGGTTCTGTATGACGAGAGAGCTTCCGCTCAACCGGTCGAGGTGGGGGTCGTCGAAGCCGTCTCCGCGACGGGAGCCGAGGGGGAGCTGGAGGCGGCGGCCAGACGCATCCTCCAGCTTCATTCGGCAGGGGTCCCCCTCGAGGAAATGGCCATCGTCGCCCGTACGCTGGAGCCCTACGCGCCATTTCTCGAGGCGGTCCTCGGGCGCGACTGCGGCCTCCCCTTCACCACCTCGGCGAAGTCGCCTCTCAGGCGGGACCCTGCGGTCCGTGCCTTTCGCGACCTTCTTACCGCTCTCCAGGCCGATTTCCCCTACCGCGCGCTGATCGACTTCCTGTGCTCCACCGAGGCACGGCTGGAGCCTCTGCTGCCCGGCGGAGCGACCGCTCGTCCCGACCGCTGGAAGCACGTCGCGCGCCGCTGCGGCGTCCTTCATGGACAGGAAGGCTGGCTGCTGGACCTTCCCGGCTGGGCTGCCGAGCGATCGAGACTCGCAGAGGAGGGACTGGCAGGCCTCGCGGAGAAGGATCTGACAGGAATCGCGGAGGAGGGACCGGCAGGCCTCGCCGAGGTCGGGGTCGCGGCGGAGGAGGGGACCGACGCAGAGGCGAAGGACGAGGGATCTGGCACCAACTGGGGGCGGCGGCGCCTCGCCATCGCCCGAGGCGAGCTCGAAGACGCCCAGACGCTCGCCGCCGTGGTCGGATCGCTCGCAGGGGATCTCGAGCGCTGGCGCCGGTGTGTCACGTGGGCCGATCACGCCTCCTTTCTCGGAGACCTCGCCCAGGAGAGGCTCCGCGAGCCGCGGACGGGCGGTGAAGCCCCCCGAGCGGCCCTCCGGACCTTGCTCGCGGTGCTCGAGGAGCGCGGCGAGATCGCTGGCGCGGCGGGAGCCCCTGCCGGTGCGGTCCCGGCGGAGAGGGCTTTCCGAGCCGTCATGGAAGCGATCGATGGCGAGATGCTGCCGAAGGGCTCCGCCCAGGGACCCGGCGTAGCCGTTCTCGACATGATGCAGGCGCGCGGGCTTTCGTTTCGTTGCGTCCTCTGGCTCGGTCTGAACACGGTCATGCTGCCGCGCAGGCCGCGGGCGGACCCGTTCCTTCCGGACTCCGCGCGGCACGAGATCCGCCGGCTGACGGGAGCGCCCGTCCCCCTCAAGGGGGATGCGATCCGGGAGGAGAGGCTGCTCGTCGCGCTGACGCTGGGTTCGACGAGGGAACGGCTCATCCTCTCCTGGCAGCGGGCCGACGAACGGGGACGCAGCATGACCCCCTCGATCGTCCTTCGCGAGCTGGCTCGGGCGTTGATTGGACGGGCCGAGATGAGAGCGATCACGGGCGGAGAGGGCGGGCGGATCAGGCTCCATATCGTCCCCGCCCATCCGGCTCTCCGGGCGGAGCGGGAGTCACGGGAAGGGACAGGGCTTGTTCCTTTCCGCGACGCCGCTGTCGCGCTCGCGACCTTGTCGGAGGATCCCCGCGAGACGCTGCGCGGACTTCCCGGGGTCGCCGGAAGAGCCGAGATGCCCCCGGAAGCCTCCATCGAGTGCGCCCTGGCGACCGGCGGATTCGAGCGGGGCGAGCTGGCATGGGACGGTACGGTCGGTCCCGTGATCCCGGCGCCTGGGCCGTGGAGCCCGAAGAGGCTCGAGATGATGGGGCTATGCCCTCTCCGGTATTTCTTCCGCTACGGGCTCGGGATCTACGAGTAGGAACGGCGCGGGGACAGGTCCCTGCTCGATCCGAGCGAGATCGGCTCCTGCGTGCATCGCATCCTCCAGAGGTTCT
This sequence comes from Acidobacteriota bacterium, assembly GCA_003223995.1. Lineage (GTDB taxonomy): Bacteria > Acidobacteriota > Polarisedimenticolia > QHYA01 > QHYA01 > QHYA01. Next base: position 8,198 of record QHYA01000102.1, read on the forward strand.
GGCCCGCATTGCTGGACGGACAGGGCCACCCAAACGTCCGGCGCGCCGCTGCCGGCGACCTCGCGGAACTGACGGCCAGCCGCATCTCGGAGCTGTTCGACGAGGAGACCGCGTTGCTCGCGGCACGGGTTTCCCGCCGCTATCCGGCGCTCTGGCAGGGGGTCAGGTCGAGGTGGATCGAGGCTCTCGTGAGGGGGGTGTACCGGGATCTGCGCCGCCTGCTGGAAGAAGAGGCGAGGATCGGAGCGGTCGAGAAGACCCTGTCGGCCGAGTTTGCTTCGGTCAACGGAGGGAGTTTCTCCCTTCGGGGCCGGCTGGACCGTCTCGACATCCTGCCGGATGGCTCGCTGCGGGTCGTCGATTACAAGACGGCCGGCAGCGTGAACAGCGTGAAGAAAATGATCGACCTCAAGGAAGCTCTCCGAGCGGAGCGCCTGCAGATCCCCCTTTACGGGGAGCTCGCGGTGCGCTGTGGGGACCTTCCCGGAGTTTCTGGCGGGGGGGATCTCTCCGCCGCTTCCGAAGGCCAGGGGCTGCTCCGGCGCCGGGGCCGGGTGATCGGGCAGGTGCTGCCCATCGGCCCGGGGTTCGATGCGGACCTGCTGGGCCGCTGGGACGAGCTGGTTCTCGAATGGCCTCCCGGAGACGGTTCCGACAGTCTTGCCGAAAGCTTCCGGCACACGCTGCAGGTCCTCGTGGACATGGCCGCAAGGGGGAGCTTCCCGCTGAACGATTATGGTCCGTGCCAGATCTGCGAGTACGCCCCCGCGTGCCGGAAGTCCCACCCGCCCTCGGTCGAGAGGGTGAGGACGGCCCCCTCCTACAGGCCCTACTTCCTGCTCAAGGAGAAGACGAAGTCCAAGCCTTTCCCTCCCGCCACAGGAATGGGCGGATGAGTCACGGCCCCCGCGGTCTGCCACACGGCTCCGGGAGCCCGTCGGATGATGCCTCCTGCGGTCCGCCGGACGCGCAGGACAGGTTCGTGGCGACGGTGGATCTCGCCAGCAACATCGTCGTCGTCGCAGGGGCGGGAACAGGGAAGACGAGCCTCCTCGTCGAGCGCGCCCTTGTCGCGCTGGGCTCCGGCAAGCTGACGATCGACAGGCTCGTGGCGGTCACCTTCACGGAAAAGGCCGCAGCAGAGTTGCGCGAGCGGCTCGTAGCAGCTCTGGAGGAGCTTCTCGAGCTCTCATCTCATGGAGATCCGGAGAAGCTTCGGCCTCAGGGCGAAGCGGTCAGAGCTTTCGACTACCTGACCTCCACCGAGCGTGGAGGAGCAGGCGTGAGCCACGAGGATCTGCGCGAGCGTGCTCGGCGTGCCTTCCACGATCTGGACGAGGCTTTCGTCGGCACGATCCATGGCTTCGCTGCGGAGCTGCTCCGCCGCAATCCTCTCGAGGCCGGGGTCGATCCTTACTTCGAGGTGGACGAAGGACCGCGGCTGGGCCGGCTCCACGAGGAACAATGGCCTGTGTTTCTCGCGCGTGAGCTGGGCTCCGGGGGAGAGCGCCACGACCTGTGGCAGCACGTGCTGGCTCGACTCGATCCGGCCGACCTCGAGAGCCTCGCCCTTTCCCTCCTTCCCTACGACGTTCCTCTGGACAAGATCGAGGCGAGCGGAAGCGAGAGGTGCCGGGACAGACGGCTGCTGGCCGGTCCGGCGAGGCAGGCCGCCACCGCCCTCCGCGAGCTTCTTTCCGAGCGTCTCAACGACTCTCCAATGCGCTGGGTCAAAGATGCGATCCCGCTTCTGGAGCAACTCGAGCTCTCGGGCGCCTCAGGGCTCGCCAGACTAGCGCAGTCGGTGGAGCCCTCTTTCTGGACCAAAGACCTGGACTTGGGCAAGGGGGTGGGCCCGTCGTTGTCGAGGGAAGAGAGCGAAAGGCGCATCCAGTTCGCGAGGAAGCTTCTCGCCCTGTCCCGGCGCGTGGACGAGGAGACCGTTGAGTACGCCCTCGCTGCGGTCCTTCCCTACGCGCAAGAGGTGCGGAAGACGGCCGTGCAGGCCGGGTGTCTCTCGTTCGAGGCGCTGCTGGTCCTCGCGCGCGATCTCCTGAGGGACAACCCGGCGCTTCTCGATGCCGAGAGGGAGCGGATCGGGATGCTCCTGATCGACGAGTTCCAGGACACCGATCCTCTCCAGTACGACATCGTGCTGTTCCTCGCGGGAAGGAAGGGAGAAAGGGAGCGGGACCCCTTCCGGGTGTCGCTGCATCCGGGAAAGCTGTTCATCGTCGGCGACCCCAAGCAGTCGATCTACCGGTTTCGCGGAGCGGACATCGTGGCCTACGAGAAGGCGACGGCGCGCGTTCTCGCGGAAGGAGGCAGAAGAGTGGTCCTGCGCGCGAGCTTCCGCAGCGGGGCGGACATCCTGGGACCGTTGAACTCGCTCTTCCGCCCCGCCTTCGCCCGGCAGGCCCCTCCGCTGCAGCCCAGGTACGAACCGATCGAACCGGCGCGTCGGCTGGTCGCCGGGGGCGGGACCGCCCCCCCTGTGCCTTCCGTCACGATCCTGTCGATCGATCCGGCCGAGCAGCGAAGCACGGCCGTCAGGCAGAGGCTTCGCGAGGGGCAGGCGATCGCGCGGGAGATGAAGTGTGAGCACGAGCGTGGTCGGAGCTGGTCGGAGATCGCCCTGCTGCTTCCGGCGATGACGGCCGGTCCGCTCTACGCGCGGGCGCTGCACGGCCGGGGAATTCCGTTCGTGATGGAAGGAGGCAAGGCCTTCGGGGCCAGACCGGAGGTCCAGTTGATGATGGCGCTGCTGCAAACAGTGGCGGACCCGGCCGACCCGATCGGGTTTCTGGCGGTCGCTCGCTCGCCCCTCGGGGCGGCCACCGACCTCGAGCTGGCACGGTTCGCAGCCGCCGGAGGGCGGCTGACGCCCCGGAGGCACATCGATCCGGAGGTCTTTCCGGGGATCGCGAGAACCGCTCGGCTGATCGGGGAGCTGAGGGCTTCTACCGAAGGGCTGCCGGTGGATGAGACGGTGCGGAGATGCATCGAGTGCACGCCGATCCTTCCGATCGTGGCGATCGGCAGCGAAGGGGCGCAGCGCGCGGCAAACCTGCGGTCACTCGCGGCTGGCGCCTCGAGGATCGCCCGCGAGCAGGGACTCTCGCTGGATGCGACGGTCGAGGCCCTCCGGGGGCAGCTCGAGAGGGACAAGTCGGGGGAGACTCCGCTGGCCGATGAAGGACTGGAGGCCGTCCGGGTCCTGACAGTGCACAGGTCCAAAGGGCTCGAGTTCCCGGTTGTATTCGTTGCGGACCTTCGCCGCGAAGACAGGCCGAACGGCGGCCAGGGCGAGCGCATCGGCAGGACATCCTGGCGGGAGACAGAGGGCCCGGCCGTCCTCATGCGCGCGGGGAGATCGACGCTCCTTTCGGCCGCCGAGGTGCTGCGCCAGATAGAGGAGGCCGGCCACGAGCTGGCCGAAGCGGTCCGTTGCTTCTACGTCGCCTGCACGAGGGCCCGAGAGCGGCTCTTCCTCGTCCAGTCCGATCCGCGGGGAGGAGGAACGTGGACGTCCCT
>QHYA01000103.1 GCA_003223995.1 Acidobacteriota bacterium
TGGGCCTCGAGCCTGAGGGTCACCTTCTGCCCGACAGCCACCTGTCCCGCGTCCGCCTCGTCCACCTGCGCTTGCGCCTTCATCTCGGTCAGGTCGGGGATCTCCAGAATCTTCTCGCTCACCCATGTCGAGTCCCCGACCTTCTTCTTCTCGTCGCGCCAGCCGGTCTTGTAGATCACCACGCCGTCCTGCGGCGCTTTGACGGTCATGGCCTCGATGGACGACTCCAGCTCCTCCACGCGCGCCTTCGCGCGGTCGCGGCGGCTGTGCAGCGACCGGATGTCGGCCTCGCCAACGGCCCGCGTCCCCTCGAGCTTGGCCTTGAGCTTGGCCACCTCCCCTTCCGCCCCCTGGAGATCGAGCGCGGATAGTAGAACGCTGATCCGCTCCTTCAGCTCCCCGGGAATCTCGGTCTTCAGGCGGGCCTTGATGAGCTTCGCCTCCGCCTCTGCCAGCTCCAGCTCCTGGTCCTGGATCTGCATCGCCAGTTCGATCTCGCGGCGCTCGAGCTGCTTCGAGGCCTCGGCGTACTCCGCTTTCTTCTCATCGAGGCTCTTCTGGAGCTGCTGGGCGTCGAATCCGAGGACCGGCTGGCCTTTCTTGACGCGCGTGCTCTCGGGGACCATGAAGGAGATCTTGTAATCCCAGATGTCCTTGAGCGGCGGCGGGCCCAGCTCGGTGGCGCGAACAGCCGCCAGCTCCCCTTCCGCATCCACCGTCATGACGAGGTCCTCGACGCGCACGGCGACGGGCGTCACGGTGCGCGCCGACTTCCCGGAGAGGAAAGCTTCGGCACCGGTCCCGCCAGTCACGATGAGCACGACAAGAAGGAGAACCGGCAGGCCCGAGAGGACGTACCACCCAGCGGACCGGCCGGTGTGACGGGCGGCGCCGGAGAACCCCCAATCAGCGAATCGCAACACGTTCCCCCTCGGAGAGCCCGGCCTCGATGATGCAGTCGGCCGGGGTGCAGGCGGCGACCTTGATCTCGACCGGCTTGCTCGCTCCCGCCCTCCTCACCCAGGCCTTGCCGTCCTTCAGGCTGACCGCGTGTCTGGGAAGAGTGAGAGCGTGGTCCCATCTCCGGCGCAGCACCTCGACACGGACCGACATGCCGGGACGCATCAGCGCGGGATCGGAGCGCTCCAGCGAGATCCGGGCCCGGAACCCTCCCTTCGTCCTGTATCCCGGTACGTCGGCGACGGCCGCCACCTCCTCCACCTTCCCCGAGAACAGCTTGTCCGGGTAGGTGTCGAGAACGCAGCGTGCTTGCATGCCCGCCTCGATCCTCCCGTCGTCCACCTCGGAGAGCTGGCCGATCACCTCCATCTGTGACAGGTCCGGAATCGAGGCGACGGTCAGGCCGGGCCAGGCCGCGTCCCCGACCTGGAACTTGCGCTCCTCCCGCCAGTTCTCCGCGACCACGAGAATCCCCGTGCGGGGAGCCATCAGAGAAAGCGAGCCAAGGGTCCTCTCGGCGGACTCGATCTCCCGCGCCGCCTTCTCCCCTGCGATCCTGAGGACTTCCAGGTCGGATTTCGCAGACACCTCGAAGACTTCCAGCTCCAGCCGCGCCTTCTGCTCCGCCGCCTCGGCGCGCCTCAGCGCCATCTGCTTTTCCTGCCAATCATGCATCTCCCGAAGCTCGGCCGGGACGGACGCTTCGATTCGCGCTTTCTCGGCCGCGATCCTCGCTGACTCCAGCGCGTGTTTCTTCTCCTCTCTCTCGGCAGCAAGGGCGGCCTCGCGGCTGGCGAGGTCGATCTGGCTCTGGATGAGCTTGAGCTTCTTCTCCTCGATCCCCTGCACAATCGCGCTGTTGTCGAACTCGACGACCCGGTCCCCTTCTCGCACAACCAAACCGTCCTCGGCGAGCCACTTGATCTGCACCTGCCACGCCTCCGAGCGAGGCGTGGCGAGATCGAGCGAGCGAACGGCGCGCAGCTCGCCCGTCAGCAGGAACACATCCTCTGCGGATCCGGCCCGCACGGAGACCTCATCGCCGTTGCCCGCGGCCGCGATCGGAGCCGGCGGGGCGGAGGACGAAAGGGAGGCGGTCGAGGCCGCGGGGGCCCCGCAAGCCGTCGCGATGAGAGCGGCGCTCCCCATCACGGCTGCGGCGGCGCCTAGCTTTTTCCTCATGGAGTCGATTTCCCTGGATCGCTGGAGAAGGCCGGCACGCGGGCCTTCTCCACCTTGGTCTTATACGCTTGAGGCGGAATCGTTGTCTATGGGGAGGGAGGCCCCGAGGTTGGTCGAGAAATGGGGAGGAACGGCGCCCTCAGCGGAATAGGACCGGTTCCAGCCAGTCGGCGTGGTCGGAGTTGATCCCGTCTCCGCCGTCGAGCACCTCGAGAGTCAGGAAGCTCGTTTTTCGCACATCCACCGTCGCGTGATAAGGGAACCCCAGCACCGTGACGTCGCCGCTGTCGTAGCGGACCTGTCCGTCCGCCAGAATCCGGAAACGGATCCTCTGCCCCTTGTTCGCCTCATCGTCGATACCGAAAGCCGTGTCCAGGGCGCTGAAAGCCCCGTTCAGGTGGTAGGTCAACCGGGACCTTGCATGGGTCCCGATGCCGTGACGAAAGATGAACCCGTCCACCGAGAGGCGGTTGGCATCGACTGTGCGATCCCGATGCCGCTCGCCCCAGTCTTGTCTCTCCTCCACGGGCTCCCACTCGCACAACCCCTGGGGCGACTTCACGCCCGCCTTGGAGACCCCGCCCAGCAGCACCGCCAAGCCCGCCGCCGAGAGCGGCGCCAAGAGCAAAAACCGCGGGTGGGCACCCCAGAGGAGCAACAGGCCAAAGAGCATGATGAAGAACCCGCTGAGCAGCAGCGCGTCCTCGCGGCCTGGAGGGAAAAGCTGGCCGAGCGGACCGACGTGGTCCGGATAGTTCGCGTTTAGAGTGCTGGCGAGGGAGAAAAAGACTGCTGCGGAGGCTACCCCGTAGAGCCACCAAGCGAGAGGTTTCCAGACACACAGGACCGCCAGAAACACCAAGGCAGGGACGATGTACCGCTCGTGCATCTCCGTGGGGAAGAGATAGAAGGCCAGGACCTGAAGCGCCGCGGCCTCGGCGATGACGGCCTCCTTCTCCGCGCGAGGGCCTCGCAGGCCGCTCCAGAGCTTCCAGAGGACGAGAAAGCTCGCCAGGGCGAACATCGCGAACCCGATCGTGTGATAGGTGAGAAAAGCGTTGCCGATGCGCATCGCGTCGGAGGTCCGGGGCGACGACTCCCTTCCGACGAGCCACCAGACATTGTGGGCGTTCATCGAGATGAAGGGATAGCGGCCCACCGCTCCGAAAGCCCGCTGGATCACGGTCTCGACGCGCTGCGCCCAGAAGAAGGGAAGAAGGAGGGCCAGCGATGTCCAGCCAGAGCCTCGATAGGCGGCGCGGATCCCCTCGGGTCCCTGGAGGGACAGCGCCCCCAGCAGGAACACCGGCAGCAGGACGACAGCCTGGAACTTGACGAGAATGGCGGCGGCGAGGAGGGCGAACGCCGCCGCCGAGCGCCGCGAGCACAGCGCCCAGAAGGAAAGGATGAGAAGCAACGAGAGGACGGAATCGGCCTGTCCCCACAGGGCGCTGTTGAAGATCATCGCCGGGTTGAAGGCATAGCCCGAAAGGACGAGCAGAGCGGAGATCCGGCCGAGCCGCGGGAGGGCGATTCTGTAGAGCGCCCACGCCCCGGACAGGTCGGCCGTGATCGGAAGCAGTTTCAGCAGGAAGCGCATTGCAAGGCTGCTGTCGGGAGGTAGGTCGCCCCGGGTGAAGAGCTTCCAGAGAAAGCCGACGGTCTCGAGGAGATAGATGTAGCCCGGCGGGTAATCGCACCAGACCTTGTCGGCGACGTGCGCCGCCCCGGCTTCCAGGGATGTGCGCATCCACGTGGCGAACCAGTAGAGGTCGCGCTCCCATCCGCGCGCCGGAACCAGCAAGAGGTGGACAAGAAGGGAAAGACCCAGAAGCCCCCAGGCGATCGCATCGGGGGAGGGCGATGTCCCGCTCCCGCCTCGGAGGGAAGAGGTCTGCTCCGCGGGGCTGCCCTCCATCAAGCGGGCCTCGGCTCCGGCCGGAGCACCCGCGCGAAGCGCGGTTTCCGGCCGCGCGGCTCCACGCCATCCAGCAAGAAAGCAGCGAGGAGCCCCGCGGCGAGAAGAACACCCTTCCCCCAGCCGGGGGAATAGGCAACACGCACCTCGTGCATGCCTGCCGGCACGGGGATCCCGATCAGGCCCGGCGTCAGCACCAGAGTTTGGACAGAAACCCCGTCGATGGTGGCCTTCCAGCTGGGATGGTAGGTCGTCTTGAAGAGGACGATCCCGGGCTCCTTCAGATCGGCAGTCACGCTCCCTCGCTCGCGGGTCAGCTTCGAGTTGCGGAGCGAACCGATGGCAGGCGGAGGCTGGTGGGACATGAACAGGCCGGGAGGATCGAAGATGCTCACAGGGTCCGCGGGGAGCGAACCGCCTTGAACGAACCGGAACTGATCGACCATGCGCACGAGAGGCACCGCGCCGGGGGACTCACCCCGGAAAAGCAGACGAGCATGCGCCTTCTGCCGCGACCAGAGACCCTTCACCCAACTCATGGTCATGTACCAGGTCGATTCCTTGTCTCCGGACACCGCGAGGGGCACGGAGACCAGGCTGAAGGCCCCTTCCGAAGGGACGCGGTACAGCAGGTGCTTTCCCGACCTGACCAGCAGCTCTCCGCCCGGAGGGACCAAGGTCTTCTGGTCTGTGAGCAGGTAGCGCGTGTCGTAAAGATCGTAACTGGCCTTCTCCGTGGGATTGAACTGGAGCTGAAAGTCGGTCGGAAGCGGCCAGGTGAATGGCGCGTTGCCGATGTCGTCGATCGCCTCGGCAGACAGCAGGTGATAGACGCGGACATCTCCCACCGTGTCGTCGCGTCCCCAGTTGCCGGAATGGCCGGCATAGACACGCCCCGGTTCCGCTCGCAGCCGCTGCAGGATCGGCTCGAAATCCTTCTTCTCCTTCTCGAAGCGGGTGTTGGCGGCCGCGACCAGCCGAGCGTTGTGGACGAGATAGCCGACCCTCTCGGCCAGCATGGGCAGCAGGAGCGCCGCGAAGAGCGACGACGCCAGCCCTATCCTCAGGCTTCGCGATTCGAACCCCAGGCACCAGCGTGCAAGCGAGCCCATCGCGATCCCTCCCATCAGTATGGCGAACAGGTGCACGCCGCTCGACAGCCTCTCCAGGTGGAGACCGCGGCTCAGCGGCAGCAGGTTCATCAGCGACCCCCAGGTGGCGCGCCCGAAGTAAAGAAGAGTCCAGAGAACGAATCCGCAGCCGATCCAGCCGTGGACCGCGCTCCGTTCCTCCAGCCACTTCCTGGCGCACAGGTAAAGGCCCGCGGCGGCAAGAAGAGTGAGCGCAGGCAGCCGTCCATGATCCAGCAGGTTTCCGCTGAACAGCCTCTCCAGGATCACCCTCGCGCCATGGGAGTCGAACTTCGAGACCTCGTCGTAGAGGCTCTTGGCGTGATAGGTGAGATGGAGAGCCAGAGGAACGACGAAGAACGCCACCAGCGCGCCGGACTGGGCGAGGAAGCGGACCAGTCTCATCAGCCGCCGGCCGATCTCGTCCGGCCGCCAGGCCACGAAAGGAGCGATCGCAAGGCTGATGGCGGCGATATAGCCATAGAGGACGTGCCCCATCAGGGCCGCAGCCAGAAGCGCGGCGTATCCCAGCGTCCGCCGAGAGCGTTCCCCTGTCTCCAGCGCCCTCCACCCGCCTGCCACGGCGAGCGGGAGAAGGGGGAGAGCGACAGCCTGCGCGTAGAGCCCCCAGCCCGACCAGGAGAAGCTCTCCATCTCGATTCCATAGGTGGCGTTGGCGGAAACGAGACAGCTCAGCAGGGCGCCCCACCAGGCGGACTCGGCAGGCAGCTCGAGCCAGCGCATTGCCCGGCAGGTGGCCAGTGGGAAGGCGGACACGGCGAGGATCGTCGTGAGCCGGTACAGCGTGAGGAGCGGGACCAGCTTGAAGAGTCCGAAATAGAGAGCGGCCAGGAGCAGGTAGGGGCCGGGCTGGTAGTAGTGAAAGAGCGGATAGCCGCAAAGCCAGGTCGGTATCCAGAAGTCCAGAGGGTTCGCCCGTTCGCCGACCGCCGCGATGGTGTTTCGTGCGACTCCCAGGTGGAACGCGCTGTCGTTGACATCGGGGGTGAGATGGATCAGCTCCGGCATCAGCCCGCAGAAGGGAATCAGGACCGCCGCCAGCAGCAGGGGCCAGCGTAGCTTCGCAATCCGCCGCTCGATGAGCGAGGGATCCGACATCGAGGGGAGCGGCAGATCGAGCCCCAGCAGCCGGACGGTTCGGCCTGGGGTGCCGGGAGCAGCAGGCAGTTCTTCCGAAACGTCGCTGCCGGCGGCCGGAAGCGGGGCGGCCGGCACCGGCGGGAAAGGCTGCCCGACCATGGAGCGGGATATTACTTCAGGCTCTTCCGCAGAGCGTAGAGCTCCTTGAAGGCTTTCAGGATCACCTTCGGGTCGGCTCCCGTCTGGGTCCCTTCCTTTCGCGGGTAGTGGGTGACCTCCACTTCCTTGGTTCGCATCCCCAGCCGGCGCGCCTTGGCGTAGATTTCGGTGTTGATCATGGCTCCATTCGATTCGATCGTGATCGAGTCGAGGAACGATTTCCTGTAGAAGCGGAAGGCGCAGTTCACGTCGCGAACCCTGACTCCCAGCAGGAGGCGCCCGAGCGTGTTCCATCCCATCGAGTTGAGCTTCCTGTGGAGCGGGTCGCGCCGTTTCTTGCGGAAGCCCGTCACGATGTCGTGGCTGTCGAGAAAGGGAACCAGCTTCTCCATCTCGGTCAGGTCGAACTGGCAGTCTCCGTCGGTGAAGAAGACCCATTCGTAGCGAGCCGCCTCCAGCCCCCTCTTGAGCGCATGCCCGTAGCCCATGTTGGGGTACTGGTTGATGACGCGGACGGTGTCCGGATGTCTGGCCGCGTACGACTCGGCGATCTCCCTCGTCTTGTCCCTGCTACCGTCGTTGGAGACGATGACTTCGTACCGGTCGGAGAAGCGCTCGAGAACGGCCAGGCTGTCCGTGATCATCTTGGCGACGTTCGCCCCTTCGTTGTAGCAGGGGAAGGTCATGGAGATCTGTGGTCTCGCCATACAGCGATTTCTAGCACGAAAGATCGCTACCGTGAGAGGGGCCGGGGGAAAGGCGCGCCTCGCTTCAGCCCGAGACACGGACCGCGCGGCCAGGGGCACGATCGCGATCCGGCGGTCTGATGCTTGAGGGGCGCGTCACGAAGCCGCGCTCACTGAAGACCGACAAGGTCTTTGTGAAACTCTGGGTCCTCCGGCTGAGAAGGCTGCAACCGGCAGTAGGTGATGAGGTCGCTGGCGATCTTCATCGCGCCGTCCACGACGTCCGGGATCCTGTGCGGCGCGTCCGCGACGCACTCGACGGATTTCCCTGACGTGATGAGATCGGCCCACTCGAGACCCTGAGGCACCGCCGCCGAGCCATCCAGGCCCCCAAACAGGAGGTGGACGTCTGTTCGAGGGTACGAGAAGCAGGCGTCAGACGAGGCCACGCTGTCCTGCTGGAACAGATCGGCGTGCGCGGAGCCGTGAGTCAGGATGTCCTGGCCGCAGATGTCCTCGGAGTCGATGAGCCAGGGAGGATCGACATCTCCATCGTAAGAGGGATCGACGAAATGCTCCGCGGTGAAAATGTCGTAGCATTCGGAGATCGAGTGGGGAAAGGGGCAGTCCACGGTCCGCGTTCGAGGAGGCCAGCAAACGCAGCCGTAATCGATCCTCCCGAAGGGCGGGCCGCTGGTGGCTTCGACCATCGCGAATATCGAGCCAAGTTCGTAGTGCGCCAGGGCGTAGGCGATCGCGCCGGCCCCGCCGCTGGCGCCCGTCGAGCAGAATGGCTCCTCCTCGCCCCCCTGGTGAATATTGTCGTAGATCCATCGGGCCAGCGTTGCATAGCGGCAGGCCAGCTTCCGAGGGCCTCCGGGACCGGTCAGCCAGCCCACCTGGCCTCCGTTGAAGTCGGTCTGCACCGTGATGAAGCCCGCCTGCAGCACCTGGCTCACGATTTCGCGACCGTATACGAAATTCTGATCGTAATAGGCAGTCCCTCCTCCTCCGATGGTGAAGACGACCGTGCCGACTGGAGCCACCAGCGGCTCCGTGACCTTGATCGTGACGGTCTGATCGTCGATCCCCTCCACAGGACAGGACACGTCAACCTCGTAGCACGTTCCCCGCAGGCCCCCGGGCGCGCAGTCAACGACGGTGCCGCTTGCGGTTCCCAGGGGATCGGCCAAGGCCGCAGGGACACCGAGGCCAGCGACCGCCATGAAAGCGATCAAGAACAATGCCGCCGGCTCGGAACCGGGCGTAAGGTTGCATCGAGCCTCTCCCTTCGGTATCCGAGCGCGCCGCGACGCTCGGGACCGTTCGACAAGAGAACAAAGCCCCAAGTGCGAACCGACAGCGAGCAACATCGCCTTCCTCCTTTCGCTTCCGGATTGTTCAGGAAACTCCGCTGCCCTTCATGCTCCGAAAGCATTGCCAGGGTCGGCTTCTCACCCTCCCAATGCCCCGATACCAAAGGCTCTGCCTCGACGTGCATTTTGATCCCGCCGAGACTGGTTCGTCTTTTCCTATACGATGCAGCCTGCCGCCGGGCAAGGGAGAATCCCCGCCAATGGCGGCCCGGTTCACTGCGGTGCGACGCCGTTGCGGTGCGACGCGGACAGGCTGCGAGGCAACGCGGACTGCCAGCGGCAAAGACGAGGCTGCTGAAAGTAGAATGTCCTCGTGCAACCCGCGCACGCGGTCTTCTTCGATGTCGGCGCCACGCTCATCCGCCCTCATCCCACGATGGGAGAGATCTACCGGCGCGTGCTCCGGCCTCTCGGCATCGAGGTTCAGGCCGAGGAGTTCATGCGCCTTTTCGGGGTCGTCTGGAAAGAGCTGAGCGACGAGATCGGTGAGGGGCGGGACCGGTACAGCGCCTTCGGAGACGAGATGAGCTACTGGCGGACGTACGTAGGACGGGTGCTCGCGCGCCTCGGAAGCGGCGTCCCTGTCGATTCAGCCACCTACGCGTTGCACGGGGCCTTCGCGGACCCCGCTTCCTGGGCCGTGTTCCCGGACGTGCCGGAGACTCTTGCGGAGCTTCGGAGCAGAGGGCTGAGGCTCGGGGTCATCTCCAATTGGGATTCGCGGCTGCCGCGACTGCTGCAAGGGCTGGGGCTGGACTCGTTCTTCGAGCCGGTAGTTCATTCTTCTCGCGTCGGGCACGAGAAACCCTCTCCCGAAATATTTCAGGAAGCCCTGCGCCAAGCGCGTGCCCGGCCGGAGGAGTCGATCCATGTCGGCGACGACTTCGATGCGGACTACAGAGGCGCGGAGGCCGTCGGGATGGTGGGTGTCTTGCTGGACCGGGACGGGATCGCGCCGAAAAATGTACGCAGCGTCGCGAGTCTGGGCGAGCTGCCGGGGCTTCTGCGAGGCGAGACGGAGAAGGTATGAGCCCCTCGAGCTTGTCGGGACCATCGTGACCCGAGCCCTTGGGCGGAGGTCCTCGTGACCCGTTCCGGCAGACCTCCGCACCGCCGCAGGGGCGGCTGGCTTTCTTCTGTGAAAGAACACAAGCCGACACCTTGGTGGCAATGGGCCTTGGCCCTTCCTGTCCTCGCGGCCTTCGCGGCGGCCTTCGTCGTCTTCCTCTGGACTAGCATGTTCAATCCCGAGAAGGTGGGCGCGCAGAGCACCCTCGTCCCAGTCCTCTCCCACGGCGTCGATTCAGCTCAGCCCGGCGGCAAGACGGCCTACCTCTCCGTGAAGGTCAATGGCAGGGACGTCAAGATCTTCGTCTCCACGGAGCAGGCCTCCCGCGTGAAGGACGGCGAAACGATCGAGGTTTTCTACAAGCTCCACGCTTGGGGCGTCGACGTCAGCCGCTGGATTCCGAAAGCTGACGCGCTCCCTTCTTCCCGGCCTCCGCAGACTTCTCGGGCCCCTCCGCCAGTTGCTCGGCCCTCCCCGGCCACTCCCTCGTCTGAGCCGGCCGCTACCCAGCCTCCGCCGGCCGCTCACAGATGACGGTCTGTTCGATCCACCGCGCGATCAACCCAGCCGTTTCCCTGCGCCTCGCCCCGCGCGTCAGCATGTGGCGCTCGCCTGCGATCACCTCCAGCCGCCGCAATTCCGGAGGAATGATCGAGAGAAGCTTGCGCGCCGCCGGAAACGAGGCTAGACGGTCCTCCTCGCCCCAGAGGATCAAGGTCGGGACGCGCACCGCCCGGGCGAACCTCAGCGCCCGCCCTTGCAAACGCCGGACGGCAAAAAGGTA
>QHYA01000104.1 GCA_003223995.1 Acidobacteriota bacterium
GAGGCCAGCGACGTAGTCGGCCCGGCCCGGGCGGACCGCGGCCGCGTGTTCCGCGTCGCCGCCTATGACTTCGGCATGAAGCGGAACATCCTGCGGCTCTTGGCCGAAAAGGGCTGTGAGACAAGGGTTTTCCCGGCCCAAACGACGGCCGAGACCATCTTGTCTGACCGGTTCGACGGCGTGTTCCTGTCGAACGGACCGGGAGACCCTTCGGCCACGACCTACGGGATCGTGGCCGCGGCCGAACTGCTCGGGAAGATCCCGGTGTTCGGCATCTGCCTCGGCCACCAGGTGCTTGGCCTTGCGATGGGCGGCGGAACGTTCAAGCTGAAGTTCGGTCACCGCGGGGTGAACCAACCGGTGAAGGACCTCGACACCGGGAGGGTCGAGATCACGTCGCACAACCACGGGTTCGCCGTCGACCCGGGGGGATGGAGAACGGGCGGATGGCCGGGCCACGAGCAGATCGTCGACAGCTCACGCGGCCGGGTGGCGCTGACCCACTGGAACCTCAACGACGGCACGCTCGAGGGGCTGCGGTGCCTGGACATCCCCGCCTTCTCGGTCCAGTACCACCCCGAGGCGGCGCCCGGTCCTCACGACGCTCGGCATCTGTTCGACCGATTTCGGGAGCTGATGTCCTGATGCCCGCCCGCGATGACATCCGCACGATCCTGGTGATCGGCTCCGGGCCGATCGTGATCGGACAGGCCTGCGAGTTCGACTATTCGGGGACCCAGGCCTGCAAGGTCCTGCGGAGGCTCGGCTACCGCGTGGTGCTGGTCAACTCGAACCCCGCGACGATCATGACCGACCCTGAATTCGCCGACGCCACCTACGTCGAGCCGCTGTCGCCCGCTTCGGTGCTGGCCATCATCGAACGGGAGCGCCCGGACACCCTGCTGCCCACCCTCGGAGGGCAGACTGGGCTCAACGTCTCGGTGGCGCTGGCCGATTCGGGCGCCCTCGAGGCGAACGGCGTCCGGCTGATCGGAGCGAGCCTGGAGGCCATCCGGCGCGCGGAGGATCGGCGGCTCTTCGTGAACACGATGCAGGCCGCCGGACTTCCCCTTCCCCCTTCCGGCTTCGCCCAGAGCGCCCCGGAGGCCCTGTCGGCGGCCGAGCAGCTCGGCTATCCGGTGATCGTCCGGCCTTCGTTCGTGCTGGGGGGAGGAGGGAGCGGGGTGGCAGGGTCGCCGGAGGAGCTTCGGCGCCTGGCCTCGGAGGGGTTGGCTACGAGCCCCGTGGGCGAGGTCCTCGTGGAGCAGTCGGTGGCCGGATGGAAGGAGTTCGAGCTCGAGGTGATGCGGGACGGCGCCGACAACGTCGTGATCGTCTGCTCCATCGAGAATTTCGATGCGATGGGAGTGCACACGGGGGATTCGATCACCGTAGCCCCCGCGCAGACTCTGACCGACCGCGAGTACCAGAGGCTCCGGGACGCCTCGATCGCCGTCATCCGGCAGGTGGGGGTGGAGACGGGCGGATCGAACATCCAGTTCGCCGTCCGCCCCGATGACGGAAAGATGGTCGTCATCGAGATGAATCCTCGGGTCTCCCGCTCCTCGGCCCTGGCCTCGAAAGCGACCGGCTTTCCCATCGCCAAGATCGCCGCCAAGCTCGCGGTGGGCTACACGCTCGACGAGATCCCGAACGACATCACCCGCTCGACCCTTTCCTGCTTCGAACCGACGATCGACTACGTGGTCGTGAAGATTCCCCGCTGGGCCTTCGAGAAGTTTCCGTCCACCCCCCCGGTTCTCGGAACACAGATGAAGTCGATCAGATCCGCTCGACGCGGGACGCATCAAGGAGAAGCTCGTCCAGCCGAACTGGGAGAGGCTCTTCATCATCCGTCAGGCGCTCCAGTCGGGAATGTCTGTGGGGGCGGTGTCGCAACTGAGCAAGATCGACCCCTGGTTTCTGAAGGGGATCGAGCAGATCGTCCTGCTGGAGGGGAAGCTGGGGGCGTTCACCCTGGACAGCGTGCCGGCGGATCTTCTCCGGCAGGCGAAGCGCGCCGGCTTCTCCGACAGGCAGCTCGCGTTCCTGTGGAGCGCCGGAGAGGACGCGGTCCGGGAGAAGCGCAACAGGAACGGTATCGTCCCGGTGTACAAGCGTGTCGATACGTGCGGGGCCGAGTTCGAGGCGCACACCCCCTATCTCTACTCGACCTATGAGACCGAGGACGAGGCTCGGCCGACCGGCCGGCGCAAGGTCATGATTCTCGGAGGCGGGCCGAACCGCATCGGCCAGGGGATCGAGTTCGACTACTGCTGCTGCCATGCCTCCTTTGCGCTCCGCGAGGAGGGCTTCGAGACGATCATGGTGAACTGCAATCCCGAGACCGTCTCGACCGACTACGACACCTCCGACAGGCTCTACTTCGAGCCGCTCACGCTCGAAGACGTTCTGGCCATCTACGAGACCGAGAAGCCCGAAGGGGTGATCGTGCAGTTCGGCGGCCAGACCCCCTTGTCGCTGGCGATACCGCTCCAGCGGCACGGCGTGCCGATCCTTGGCACCTCGCCGGATTCCATCGACCTGGCCGAGGACCGGCGCCGGTTCGGCGGGTTGCTGCACGAGCTGGGCATCCCCGCTCCCGACTGGGGGACGGCCACATCCATCGACGAAGCGCGGGAGGTCGCCAGGCGGATCGGCTTCCCCGTCCTGGTCCGCCCATCCTACGTGCTCGGAGGGCGGGCGATGTTCATCACGCACGACGATGCCGCCCTCGCGCTGTGCATGGCGCGGGCCGTCGAGGCGTCCCCCGAGCATCCGGTCCTGATCGACCGGTTCCTGGAGGACGCCTACGAGATGGACGTGGACGCCGTCGCCGACGGGGAGCAGGTCGTCATCGGTGCGATCATGCAGCACATCGAGGAGGCGGGGATCCACTCCGGCGATTCTGCCTGCGTCATTCCGCCCTACCATCCGGAGGTCACGAGCCGTCTGACGCAGGTCCGCGAGTACACGCGAAGGCTGGCTCTAGCCTTGTCGGTGCGGGGGCTGGTCAACGTGCAGTACGCCATCAAGGACGGCGTCGTTTATGTGCTCGAGGTCAACCCCAGGGCCTCACGGACGGTCCCCTTCGTCAGCAAGGCCACCGGAGTGCCACTGGCGAAGGTCGCTGCCCGCGTGATGGTAGGGCGGAGTCTGCGGGAGCTGGGCTTCTCGGAGGAGCCCAAAGTCGAGGGCGTGTTCGTGAAGGAATCGGTCCTCCCGTTCGTCAAGTTCCCGGGAGAGGATCCGGTTCTCGGCCCGGAGATGAAATCCACCGGAGAGGTCATGGGGATCTCCGACACCTTCGGCAACGCCTTCGCCAAGGCACAGATCTCGGCAGGCAGCCCCCTGCCGTTGTCAGGGACGGTATTCCTCTCCGTGAACGATTTCGACAAGCGGAACCTCGTTCCCATCGCCCGAGGCCTCGCCGGCCTCGGTTTCCGCCTGGTGGCCACGCAGGGGACGGCCGAGGCGCTGCGAGCGGCCGGGCTGACGGTCGAGACCGTCTTCAAGGTGAACGAGGGGCGGCCCAATGTCGTGGACAGGCTCGTCAACGGCGAGATCCATCTCATCATCAACACTCCGCTCGGCCAGGAATCCTACTTCGACGAGCCGGCGATCCGCCGCACGGCCACCCAGCACGGCGTCCCCCTGATCACGACGCTTTCCGGGGCGGCCGCCGCCGTCAAGGGGATCGACTCCCTCCGGCGCGACGGCCTCGAGGTCCGCACCCTCCAGGAGATCCACGCCGCGAGGCCGTCGGGGTCAGGCTCCAGGCCGGTGGCTTCGAGGCCAGGGTCCCTTTCTAGCGCCAGTCCGTCGGCTCCGAGTGGCGGCCCGCCGACATCCAGCAGCCCAGCGAGCCCGTAAGCTCGCCCCATCTCGTCCGCCCGCCGGATTCGCCGGGGGATTGAGTCGGGGCAGATGCGGGGGTGAGGTCGAGGCTTCGCAAAACCGCGGGATCGTGGACCCGACCGGCGGGACGGCGGCGAGATAACAGTAAGCTTCATTATTTACCTTTCCATTGGGCTAGCTCTTCGACTTCGGGGGGTGGATGTTAAATGGCCCGAAGTGTCCGACGTGACGGTTCTTGTGTTCGGCTATCTCATATACGAGCTGTGGAAGTACAGTGGCAAGCTTTGGTTTTGGGGCAGCTTGAGTGTCTTGTGCTTTGTACATATAGCTATCTGCTGCGCTCTCGTGTGGAATATTACACAATGGCGTTTCCTGTACTTCGTGCCCTTTGGCATGGCCGAGATATATGTCATCGTTTTGGCCCTCGAGACGGTAAGAGAACGAATAGAGGGGAGGCGGTAGATCGTTCGATGGGGCAGCTTTCATTTACGAAAATCGGCCAGTCTGCGGTCGGGGAGGACGGTGAGTACTATTTCACTGCGGCAGCGATTGAACCACGCGATCGAAAGAGGCTCGGTCTTCCATTACGTGAGGACACGTCGAGTGAGGACCTGCGGTGGTGGCAACGACTGGATTTCTTTTTGATCGGCTCGAGAGGTGAAGAACCGCATCGGCCCGTGTGGAACGGCTGAGGCACTGCAACCTGGCTATCATCGTTCGAATGCAGACACGATGTGCGGACTCCTTCGAGCATTGGCTCGCGGGGCTGGAGGCGAGACACCTCGCGAACCTGACCTTCGCGGAGGTCCGCCGCGCGCTGCAGGCGCTTTCCTCTCTGTATGTCGAGCGCCGTCACCGCATCCCTGGGGGGGAAGCGCTCGCAGGGGAGGGGAAGCGCGCCGCATTTGCTCTCTTTTACGGACCTCTGCACTTTCTGATCGTCCGGGAAATCGTCCGGGCGCTCGGCGCCGCGGCCCCTGCGCCATCGCGGATCGTCGATCTGGGGTGTGGGACAGGTGCCTCGGGCGCGGCATGGGCGATCGAGGCCGGGGGAGTCCCTTCGATCGAAGGGGTGGACATTCATCCCTGGGCGGTCGAAGAGGCGCGCTGGACCTACCGCGCCCTCGGGCTGAAGGGACGCGCGCTGCGGCGCGACCTGAAGAGAACGCCCGTGCCGGGGTCGGGAGGAGCGGTCGTCGCGGCCTTCACGGTCAACGAGCTGCAGCCTGCGCAGCATGAGAGGCTCCTCCGGCGCCTGCTAGAGTATTCGCACCAGGGTTCTTCACTTCTCGTGGTGGAGCCGATCTCTCGAGGGAGCTCGCCTTGGTGGAGCGACTGGTCGGCGGCCGTCAGGGCGGCGGGCGGCCGTGCGGATTCTTGGCGGTTCCCCGCGAAGCTCCCCGACCCGCTCCGCCGACTGGACAGGGCGGCAGGGCTGGACCACAGCACCCTGACAGCAAAGAGCCTGTGGTTGGAAGGGAGATCGGTGACTGGCGCAAGGATCGGGCGGGATCGCGTGCGTGAGCGGGGTTCAGGGGCTCGGCCGCGCCCTGCTCCCGGAACCCAGTTGTTCCAATCGCCGGCGGGCCCTCGCGAGTCTCTCGCTGGCCCTCGAAAGGCCTCTCAGGGCGACGAGAGCCGTGCGGCAGGCTTCGCGGAAGCGGGCGAGCGGGGCTGTCTGGGAACGGGGGAGGTTGCGGAGGCGTTTCAGCTCGCGCCCCGCGTCTCGCACCAGCATCCGGAGCTGCCGGCGGATCTCCGCTTCGTCCGCAGCAGCAAGAGATGACAGCTCGGGAAGGTCCGGCAGGCGCGCCTGGAACCCCGCGAGGATCGACTCCGCGACAGCCGAAGTCTCCGAAGCGGCTTCCGGCCTCCCGGCGCTGGCCGTCCGTTCTGTTCTCGGATCTGGACCAGAGGGGTCTGGGCCGCAGCGCGCCGAAGGGTCTGGATCAGTGCGGTC
Source organism: Acidobacteriota bacterium (assembly GCA_003223995.1). GTDB lineage: Bacteria > Acidobacteriota > Polarisedimenticolia > QHYA01 > QHYA01 > QHYA01. The sequence goes on from QHYA01000104.1 coordinate 5,819, forward strand.
ACGATCAAAGCGGCTTAGTTCGAAAGGAGCCGGATCGGAGGGGCCTGGATCGGAGCGATTCCGATCAGAAGAGCCTGAACGGGAGGTGTCCGGCTCCGAGCGGCACGCGCCGCCCCGGTCAGACATCTTCGCCGTACCGAAGCACGATCTGGTGAATGAGGTCACGAGTCGAGCGCTCCTTGGGACCTCCGACGATCGAGATGCGTCCTCCGTATCCTGCAACGACGTCGCGTTCAGGGACGGTCTCGATCGTGTAGTCGGTTCCCTTGCAGTGCACGTCCGGGCGCAGCAGCTCGAGTGTCTCCGTAGCTGTCGGCTCGTCGAAGATGCAGACCCGGTCCACGCAGGAGAGGGCTGCGACGATCTCTGCGCGCTCGGAGGCGGGGACGAGGGGCCGCGCTGGTCCCTTGACAGCTCGCGCCGAGGCGTCGGAGTTGACCCCCACGACGAGGATGTCAGCCTCGCGACTGGCCTCCTGGAGGTAATGCACGTGACCGAGGTGGATCAGGTCGAAGATTCCGTTCGCGAAGACCACCGTCCGCCCGGACCTTCTCTCCTGCTCGATCTCCCGCGCCAGCTCCTTACGCGAGACGATCTTCTTCGTGGAATGGCCCCCCTCAGCTCGCATTTCTCACCGCCTAGACCTGCGCCATCGGGACCGCCTCCGATCCTGCCGTCCGCCTTGCGGCCGGAGAGACCCCGAAGCTCCGTTTCGGCTCATCAGCATCACGCGTCCTTCTCGACCGCCGCAGTCAACTCCGCGGGGCTCACGGTGGCGGTCCCGCGCTTGGTGACGGCGATGCCTCCGGCATAGTTCGACAGGATCGTGCTCCGGGCGGTGCCCCTTTTCGAAGACAGACATCCCTTGTGAGCCTCTGGTCACGAGGACTGCCCGGGCGCGCAGCTTCTCGAGCAGCTTCGCCCCGGCCCTCTCGATGGCGCGCAGATCCTCATCCGGAAGCGAGACGCCGATCGCCGCCTCCACCTCGGCGATGTTGGGCGTAGCCGCGGTGACCCCTGGAAAGTCGAGCACGCGGAACCGCGAATCGACGTTCACGGACGCCCCGTCGTCGCTCAGCCAGCGCCGGAGCTGCGGGTCGGAGGAGTCGACCGAGCCGTAGCCATAATCGGCTATCAGCAGACCGGATGCGCTCGGGCGGGCCCGGGCGAGGCAGCGGCTGATGCGCGAGCGGACAGGCGCAGACGGTGGGGCGGCGGAGGTGCCGTGGTCGATCCGCACGACCTGCTGCTTGGCGGTGTGAGGGCTTCCGGCAAGGATGCGAGTCTTGACGGGAGTGACGTAGGCGGCGTCTCGGACGATCCCGGAGCAGTCCACCCGCTGGCGATCCAGCAGCTCCAGCAGGCGCTCGGCCGGCTCGTCGCGGCCGATGCGGCCGATGGGAAAGGGAAGCGCGCCCAGAGCGCGCAGGTTCGCCACGGTGTTTCCGGCGCCCCCCGGAGCGAAACGGGATTCGCGGTGCTCGAGGATGAGCACGGGAGCTTCCCGCGAGACGCGGGCGATCTCGCCGTAGACGAACTCGTCTAGCATGAAATCGCCGAGCACGGCAATTCCCACTCCCTGAAACCGCTCGATCAGGTCGAGCAGCCGCCTCCTGTGCGGGCGCCTCCGCTCCAGACGGACCGGATGGCTGGGGAGTGGATCGCGGCGGATCATCGGGAGGTCGCGAGGATCCATTCGACCGCGTCGAGAAGGTCCTCCGCAACGTGGGCCGGCTCGGAGCGGAACCTGTCGCGCCGATATTCCCACTCCCCTTTGCCGTACCCCGTCATCACCAGGACTCCCGCTGCCTCGGCGCGCGAGGCGGCCTCCATATCCTTTGCCGAATCACCGATCATGAAGCAGCGCGACAGATCGAGTCCAAGATCGGCGGCGGCCCGCCTCAGCATGCCGGGCTCCGGCTTGCGGCAGTCGCACTCTCTCCGGTAGGGAGGAGGGCCGACCTCTGGATGGTGCGGGCAGTAGTAGATGCCGTCGAGTCTGGCCCCCTGCTCTTCCAGCAGGTTCCGCAAGCGCCGGTGAACCTCATGGATCATCTCCTCGTCGAAGTATCCGCGGGCGACCCCGGCTTGATTGGTCACGACGATCGCGCGGAAGTCCGATCCGTTGATTCTCCGCACAGCTTCGGCCGACCGGGAAAGCAGCCGGCAGCGTGTAGGATGATTGACGTAGCCGACCTCCTCGCAGACCGTTCCGTCCCGGTCCATGAAGATCGCTCTCTCGCTCACGCCGTCGCTTCCCGTGCTCGCGCGGGAGCGCTGCTCTCGCCGCGAGGACGAGTCTTCCAGCGCTCGTGCATCCACAGCCAGGCTCCAGGGTACCGGCGGACGTATCCTTCGATGATCGCCGTGCATCGCTGGGTCAACGCGAAGACATCCGTCTCGCGGCTCCCGGTGCGCTCCGGGACGACCTCCGGCAGATACTCCACGAGATAGGAGCCGTCGGGGCGCGGCAGGGCGAAGACCGGGATGACGGAGGCTCCGGTGCGCAGGGCCAGCAGGGCGAGAGCGGGGGTCGTGGCGGCCTTGCGGCCGAAGAAATCGACGAAGACGGCCGAGCCGTCGCGCACGTTCTGGTCGATCACGATCGCCACGCCGCGTCCCGCGGAGAGGGCCGCCAGCATGGCCCGCGCCGAGTTTCTCTTGTGCACGACCTCGTTGCCCGACAATCCCCGCAGCCGCGCCAGGCGAGCTTCGAGGAGAGGGTTGTCGAGGGGGCGGGTGACCATCGTCAGAGGCATGCGAAGGTAGCCTTGCATCAGAGCCACCAGCTCCCAGTTGCCGAAATGCCCCGAGAAGAGGAGCACCCCCCTGCCGCTCTCGTAAGCCGCGCGGATGTGCTCGAGGCCCGTGTAATGGATGATCCTTCCGATGTCCCGGGCCGTGTAGCGGCTGAACAGGAGCCCTTCCACGAGCGTCCTGCCGAGCTGCCGGCATGCCGCGCGCACGATGCGGCTGCGGCCGGCGGGATCGACCTGTTCTCCCAGGGCGCGCTCCACATTCTCCGCGGCGATCCCCCTGCGCCGTGAGGCGCAGGCCCAGAAGAGGGTTCCGATCGCGCCTCCCACCAGCGGCGCGGCGCGCTTCGGCAAGAGCCGGGAGAGCGCCGAGAGCGCGAGCAGGCCGCCCTGTTCCAAGCGGAAGCGGAGATCCCGCATCCCCACGCCCTGCCGGCGTTTCCCCAGCGTTGCTATCCCTCCCTTCCTCTGAGTGCCGCTCTTTCGACCAGCGCGAAGAACTCTTGCTCGATCTCGCAGCGGGCGCGCAGCGCGAGCAGGGGCAACCCGGAGGCGGTCGGAGAGAACCCCTTGACGGCTGCGATCCTCACCGCATCCTTTTCGGTCGTGATCAGGTGCCCCGCCCCCGCCTCGCGCGCGAGCCGGGACACACGGACCAGTTCATTCGCGTTGTAGGCGTGGTGATCGCGGAACGGCTCGAAGAGGACCATCCGTACGCCGAGGAGCTGGAGGTCCGAGCGGAAAGCCTCGGGATTGCCGATACCGCAGAAGGCGCCGCATGCCTCTCCACGCAACGCCTCCAGAGGAACTTCCTCCCCTCCAGCCAGCGGCACGAACGAAACCGGCCGGTGAAAGGCCCGGAACAGCGCCGCGTTTGGATTGTACTGCCGGATCACCTCGCGCAGCGTCTGGAGAGGATCATGCGGATGGCTGCGCGTGACGACGAACACGTCCGCGCGCCCCAGCGCTGTCAGCGGCTCGCGCAGGCGCCCGGATGGAAGCAGGCGGTAATGGCCGAAGGGATCGCAGGCGTCGATGACGACGATGTCCAGGTCGCGCCAGAGCCATCGATGCTGGAAACCGTCGTCCAGCAGCAGCGCTTCCGCTCCCAGCTCGACGGCAATCCGTCCCGTGCGCCGCCGGTCGGCGCCCACCACGATGGGCACGCCCGCGACCTGTCGCGCGAGCAGGATCGGCTCATCTCCTGCCTCTTCCGGGCCGGCGTTCGAGCCGTCCCGCAGGACGAGGAAACGGCCGGACCCGCCGTAGCCGCGCGTGAGGATGGCGATCTTCCGGCCTCGTGCGGCGAGGGCCTTCGCGATCGCGGCGACGAGCGGCGTCTTGCCTGTCCCTCCAGCGGTGATGTTGCCGACGCTTACGACAGGAACGGGGAGCCGCTCGGCGTGAAACGCGCCCGAGTCGAAGAGGCTGTTCCTCAATCCGACCGCTCCCCGGTAGAGGACCGAGGGGGGCGCGAGCAGCAGGCGCGCCCAGGGCGATCCCTCAGCGGTCCTCACGAGCATCGCGCACCGACCGGCTCGCCGGCAGTGATTCTTTCCGCCCCAGCCGGCCCTCCGCCGAGAATCTCCTCTATCACCCGGAGCGATCGTTGCGTGGCTCCGGCTCCTTCGGCAACGGCCCGGCGCGCCCGTTCCCCCGCTGCCCGGGCGAGCTGTGGGTCTTCGATGACCGAGAAGAGGGCGGAGGCAAGCCCGCCCGCTCCCTCCACGCGCACCGCGGCCCCGGCGGAGAGGAGCCGCGAGGCTGGCTCGCGGAAGTTCTCCACGTGCGGGCCGAAGATCGGCGCGAGGCCGCAGGCGGCCGGCTCGAGGACGTTCTGCCCGCCGGCAGGGACCAGACTCCCGCCCACGAACGCCGCCTGCGCGGCCGCGTATGCGACAGGCAGCTCTCCCAGCGTGTCGAGGATCAAGACCTCGGAGAAGGCGGCCGGCTCTCGTGCGGATCGCCTCCGGGTTCGTCGCTCCACTGCGAGGCCTCGGCGCGAGGCCTCGGCGGCGGCGGCGGCGAACCGCTCGGGGTGCCGCGGCGCGAGAAGCAGACGGGCCCGCGCGTGACGATGCCGGACTGCCTCGAAAGCGTCGAGCACGATCCGGTCCTCCCCCGCGGCCGTCGAGCCGGCGACGATCAGGAACTCGTCGTCCTGCAGGCCCACCGACGAGCGGAACGCCGCGGCGTCCTTCGCATCAGGAGGAGGAGGAAGATCGTACTTCATGCTCCCCATCACTCGAAGCCGTGACGGGGGCAGGCCCAGCTCGGCGAACCTCTCGCCGTCTTCGGCTGTCTGGACGCAAGCGAGGTCGAGGTAGCCCAGGGCGCGCCGCATCAGCGGAGCGACGAGGCGGTATCTCCTCATCGAGCGCTCCGACAGCCTTCCGTTGACGACGGCCGTACAGACCCCTCTTCTTCCGCATTCGCGCAGAAGGTTGGGCCAGATCTCCGTCTCCACGAGCACGAGCAACCGGGGCCTGGCGGCCGCCAGGGCTCGCCGGACGGAGGGCGGAAAATCGAGCGGGAAGTAGCCGCAGCGCACTGGCAGGGATGCGAAGGCGGACCGGGCGAGAGCCTGCCCTGTGCGCGTGGTGGTCGTGAGGATGAGGGGAAGGCCGGGGCGTCGGGCCAGCAGGGCATGGACCAGGTTCGAGGCGACTCGCACTTCGCCGACCGACGCCGCCTGAATCCAGACACCCGAAGGAGAGAGAGCTTCCGCATGGTAGCCGAGCCTCTGGGCCCATTCCGTCGCGGCGCCCCCTTCACAACGCTTCAGCCAAGCTCCCAGAGGTGCAGCCGCGAGCCGTGGGAGAAGGAGCAATCCGTTGTAGAGCAAGAACATGGCCGCACCGCCGCTATCGCGCTCTTCTAGCATACCCGTGGCGCCGGTGAAAAGTGAGAAGCGAAAGCCACCGAACTGGCACGCTTCCTAACGCACGATAGGCGCCCTCGTCCGAGGGCGCGCCCCCCGCTGAGAGAATCAGGCCAGCGAGCAGTGAGAGGCCTATTTGGTGGCTTGGATCCGATCGAGCGCGGCGAAGTAGGAGAGGATCTCGCAGAAGGTCTTGAGACCGGCTTCCGGGATGACGATCGAGGAACGGCCTCCGCTCGACTCGGTGATCCTCAGATACTTTCCCTTGACGTTTTCCTTCAGATCGAAGAAGAACTTCTTGTTCTCGACCTTGTAGTCCTTTGTCTCCAGGACCTTATCCATGGGTGACAGCTCCTCCTTCCAGCCAGTTGCCTCTCCGCCTCTCCGAACAGGATTATATGCACGTTGCGTGCCTCACTGCAATCAAAGGCACCCCTCTTGCCGGCTCGCCGGCTGAGCTTCTGGAGTCCGGCGGCGGGTCCGGCTAGAATGCTAACATCGCACCCGGATGAAATACATTTACTTGGATCACAACGCAACCACCCCGCTGCATCCGGACGTGCTGGCGGCCATGCTCCCCTTCTTCGCGGAGAAGTTTGCCAACCCCGCCAGCATCACGCATCCCCCGGGGCGGGAGGCCCGCGACATGGTCGAGCAGGCGCGCGGGGAGATCGCGGCGTTCATCGGGGCGGAGCCGGCGGAGATCGTCTTCACCTCCGGGGCGACGGAGGCCGACAACATGGCCGTCAAGGGAGCCGCCTGGGCCCACCGGGATCGGGGAGACCATATCGTCGCCTCTGCCGTAGAGCACAAGGCGGTCCTCGATTCCTGCCGTTGGCTCGAGAAGAACGGATTCCGGCTGACCGTCCTGCCGGTGGACCGCTGGGGTCTCGTGGGCCCGGACGATGTCGATCGGGCGATCACCGACCGGACCATCCTCGTCAGCGTCATGCATGCCAACAGCGAGGTGGGGACGGTCCAGCCGGTCGAGGAGATCGCGCGGATCTGTCGGCAGCGCGGCGTCCTCTACCACTGCGACGCGACGCAGACGGTCGGGAAGATCCCGTTCCACGCGTCGGCCATCGGATGCGATCTGGCTGCCTTCTCGGGGCACAAGTTCTATGGTCCGAAGGGGATCGGCGGGCTCTTTGTGCGCCGCCGGGTCCGACTCGATCCCCTCATGACGGGCGGCGGGCAAGAGAGGGGGCGCCGCAGCGGCACGGTGAACGTGCCCGGAGTGATCGGCCTGGCGGAGGCCTGCCGCATCGCCCAGCGTGACATGGGCCTCGAATCGGCGCGGTTGCTCGCGCTGCGACAGCGGCTGCACGACGGCATCGTGGCGACTGTCGAGGGGACGCATCTCAACGGCCACCCCGTGCGGCGACTGCCCAACAATCTCAACTTCTCCTTCGAGGCTATCGAGGGAGAAGCGCTCATCCTCGCGATGAGAAGCGTCGCGCTGTCGAGCGGCTCGGCTTGCACCTCCGGCGAGTCCGGTCCTTCCTATGTGCTCAAGGCCATGGGTGTTCCGGACGATCTGGCGCATTCTTCCCTGCGTTTCGGTCTGGGGCGAAGCAATGACGCCGATCAGATCGATGCGGTCGTCACCTCGCTCGGAGCGGCGGTCCGGAAGCTTCGTGCCATGTCGCCGAAGGTCTGAGATCTCGACGAGGCCCGGGAGCGGGAGCCCATGAGACGGGAGGATCGGGTGCGGCTGGAGGGAAGGGAGGGCCAGAAGCGACGGAATTCCGTGAGTGGCGTGGGCGGGGGCGCTGACGAGATGTACAGCCAGATCCTGCTGGAGCATTTCGAGAACCCCAGGAACCTGGGAGAGATTCCCTCACCCGACGCTGCGGCTACCGAAAGGAACCCCGAGCAAGGGGACACTCTCCGTATCACGATGCGAATCGACGGAGGCCGCATCGCGGAGGCTCGCTTCAAAGCCTTCGGCTGCCCTGTCACCATCGCCGCCGGCTCGCTGGCGACCGAGATGCTCGCCGGCATGACGATCCAGCAGGCCCTGGAACTGACCGACGCGCAGGTAGCGGATGCTCTTGGGGGAGTGCCGGAAGAGCGGATCCGCTGCTCGGTCCTGGTACAGAAAGTCATCCGCAGGGCGCTCGGCTCCCTCGTGGCCGAATAGGACAACCGGACAGTCCCTCGAGCAATCAGACGAGTCGAAGGGGCCCGTCCGGTTGCGCCCCCTCGTTCCCGTCCCTAGATTTGGACCCAGATGAGGGACGAGGAACTCTTCCTGCCCGACGGAGGCGTGCGTCCCTCCGCCCCGGCTGAAGCTGAGGGGAAGAGAGCAGCGCCCGAGCACGGCTACCGCATCCTTTATCCCCTGCTGGCCCTGCTGGTCTTCGTTGCCCTCGTCCCTCTTGCCAGCCTGGCGTGGAAGCTGCTGGCAGTCAACCGTGAAACGCTCGCCCTGTCCCAGCAGGAGTTCCAGCTTCTCCTGGCCTCCTCGATTGCAGGCCAGCTCGACTCTCACATCGACGGGCTTCAAGGGCGGATCGAAGCTCTCGCGAGCTCGTTCGGCGCTCTTGTTCAGGCGCAGGGGCTTCGCTCGGTCGAAAAGGACCTCGTGTCCAAGCCGATCCTCGGGAATCTTCTCGACGACAAGCTCATCTCCCTGCGGTTCGTCACGGAGGAGGGGCACTCCTACCAGGCGCGTTCGGCTGGGCTGGAAATCGAGCCAGAGGTGGAGCAGCTCGTTCGGCGCGTCGTCGCGTCCGCTCGCAAGGAGGGAGAAAAAGGGGGCACGGTGAGCACCCCTTGCCTGATCGGACGACGGGGCGCCGCCGCAGTGGTCATCTCGTCACCCGTGATCGCTTCCGGCGGCCCGCGAGCCGTGCTCGTGGGGCTCGTCGATATCTCCCGCCTGTGGGAACGGATCGTGGACCAGGCGCTTCAGCATGCCGAAGCCAGGAGGGGGCCGGCGCAGTTTTCTTGGTTCCTACGAATCGACCAGCCGCGGATGGGGGATCTTCGTCCAGGTCGAAGAGCAGTACGCCTATGCGCTCATCCGTGAGATGGTGAAGGACACGCTGAGCTGGTCGGCGGGGACGCTCGCCGTCGCCGTTGTCCTGGCGTTCGCCTTCGCAGGCAAGCTCTCCCAGCCGGTCAGGAAGCTGACAGACGCGGCTCGCCGCTTCGCGGAGGGGGACTTCACGGTGCGTGCCCATGTCCGCGGCCGGGACGAGATCGGCGAGCTGGCGCAGACTTTCAACCGCATGGCTGAAGACATCGAGAGCCACATCCGGAGGATCCAGGAGGCCGCCCGGGACAACAACGAGCTGTTCCTCGGGGCGATCCGCGCCCTGGCCGAGGCGATCGACGCGAAGGACCCTTACACGCGCGGCCACTCTGTGCGGGTGAACCGCTTCGCCGTGGTCATCGCTCAGCAGATGGGACTCGACTCGCGCCAGATCCGGGACATCCATGTCGCCTCGCTGCTTCACGACGTCGGCAAGATCGGCATCGACGACGCGATCCTGAAGAAGCCCGCGAATCTGACGCCCGAGGAGTTCACGGTCATGAAGCAGCACCCCGATAAGGGGGCGAAGATCATGGGGCGTGTCGAAAGGCTGAAGACGGTGATCCCGGGCATGAGACACCATCACGAGCGCTATGACGGGGGCGGCTATCCGCTCGGGCTGAAAGGGGAGGAGATCCCTCTTGCAGCCCGAATCATTACGGTGGCCGACATCCTCGACGCCATGACCAGCAACCGCCCCTACTCGCGCGCGATGACGTTCGAGGCCGCCATGGCACGGCTCAACGAGATCAAGGGGACGATCACGGATCCGCAGGTCGTCGAGGCGTTCAATCGTGCTTACCTCGCCGGGGAGTTCGCGACGGAGGAACAGAAGCTCGCCCAGCAGCGCGTCACCGCCACGAGCAACACCGCCGAGGTCCCCGCGGCGGTCCCGTCGTAAGGCCTGCATTCGGGCCGCCTCGAGCCTTGGGTGCCGCCCCGTCGTCAGCTTCAGCCCGCAGGGGGCGGGTCGGGGGTCGCGAGCTCGAGACGCCCCATCCGCCACTCATGGAGTTCCTTTCCGTCCCTGCGCGAAGCCAAGGGTCGCCCTGAAGTCCTGGACTTCCCTCTCGCCCGGGTCTTCGAGGTGCGGCAGGAGCTTCCGAAGACGCCCAAGGCGTAGCCGGTCAGGATCTCCCGGGCTCTTTCGGAGAACAATCTGGTGCTGCAACCATTCGGCCCGGAAGATCATCAGGGGATCTTGCCGGCGCTGCGCTACGGAGAGCGCCGCCTCCGCCAGATCGAGGGCTTCTTCCAGATCCTTCTCATCCAGCGCAATCCGGCCGAGCTCGACCAGCCATCTGGCTTCGAGCTCTGCCATGCGGTGGGTCCGTGCGAGAGCGACCGCGAACATCATCCCCTTGCGAGCGGCCTTGCGCCGGCCCAGCGCGAGCAGGCACAGCGCGAGGCTCCCCGCGATCTGCGTGAGATGAGCAGGATCATCCGCCTTCCGCGCCAGTTCGCGTGCTTCCAGCAATGCGCGCCGCGCCTCCTCGAATTCTCCCGCCTCGAAGCGAACCAGCGCTCTGGACAGACAGACACGAGTCCTTGTTTCCACCCCGCAGGTCTCCGAGAGAAGGGCGGCCTTGGACGCTGCGTCCGTCGCCAGGGGAAGATTGCTCATCTGGAGATGAATCATTGCGAGCACGCTGTAGGCCTCGGCCTGAACATCGGGGCAGGCCGAACCGGCGGCTATCGACCGTTCGGCCGCCGAGCGGGCAGCCAGAAGGGCAGCCGCCCGCCGGAGCGCCGTCGCCCGCTGGAGGTGGACGGTCGCTTGTCTCCTCGCGTTCACTTTCGGATCCGAGGGGGGATCCTGGGCAAGCCGCTCGAGCATCGTGTCGTAGAGGGCCGCGGCGTCTCGGTGGTGCCCCTCCCGGTGAAGCTCACCAGCTCGTCTTTCGAGCTGATCGTCCGAAAGACTCGAAAGGTTGGCCGGAGCCACCGTCGCCAGCCGGGCTCGCTCCAGAACCTCCATCGGGTCCACTTGCAGGGCGTTCCAATAAGTCAACAATGCCTCCAGACTCGGCAGGTGCAGACCGCGTTCGATCGCGCTGATTGCGGCCCGGGACAGGGGCAGCGAGTTCCTACTTGCCAGAACCGCCACCTGCGCCTGTGAGAGCCGCATGGTCTGGCGCGTCGATTTCAGGAAGCGACCGATGGCCTGCCTGGCTGCGGCCATGCGATGGGGAGCATGATGGGCTTGCGATCCGAGAGGCATTCCTGTTTCCCATGCCCCCTTGCCGGAAGAACGAACGGTCTGCAGGAGAAACGGATAGTTCCTCGCCATGAGTGGCGTCAATGCGAATCATCGCTGGACCCGAAGAGTTGTTTCCTGGTCGAGAAGCGACAAGGCGATCTTCTCCACTGGGCGCCGGGGTGTGGCCGAGGCGGGGGCTTGCTGTCGCGAATCCGCAAGGGTTCGCCCATCGACGAGATCGAAGGCGGGCCATTTCGTGCCTACGGCTCCGCCTCGAGATGGACCTCGAGACGATCCCCCTCGCGAACGGTGATCGTTTCGCTCGCGGTGCCGCCTCGGTCCGCGATCACAAAGGAACCGCTTGGAAAGTCATGGAAGGTCAGGTGCAGGACTCCCTTCACCTCCTCGGTCGTGCACTGGCCGAGCAGGGCCGAGAGGATGGTCGCAGTGAGGTCGGTGTGGTCGTCCCTGAGAGAGAGCCGTTCTCGCATTGGCGCCCCTCGAGAGGGCAGGAAAACCTCGACCAGCGCTCCGGAGCCCAGAGGAAGGGTCTTCTCCAGTCCCTCTCCAGCTTGGACCTCGACCCTTTCCCCAAGACGCGACGGCGCACTTCCAGGACAGCTTCCCCAGATGTCGTAAGTGCCTCGACGAACGGCTTCGAACCTGGCCTCCCCGAGTGAGTTCGTCGCCTGGGAGCTATAGGGGAGAAACCGGTCCAGGGAAACCTGCGAGGAGAGAAACCCGGGATGCTGAAGCACGATGCCTGGCACGTCTTGTTCCGCGAAGATCCTGAACCGGCCGGTTTCGCCCGACCGGCCTGCGGTAACGTCGGCCGTGTAGCCGTGGATCTCGGCGAAACCCTCCCGGCTCGGAAGGAAGAAGGTGAACTCCGAGACCTGTCGTGCTCGATCCATCAGAGCGGTGCGCACGTTGACTCCCGGAAGAGTCGTGAGCTGTTCTCCATCGAGGGCTATGCCGGACACCTCGATCGCCCCGATCCGCAAGTTCGCCTCGACTCCCCCCGGCGGCACGTCAACCAATCGATTCACGAGCTGGTCTTCGAGAAGGGCTTGCAGGATGTAGGTGCCTGGGGAGAGCCGAGGCAGGAGGAACCGACCACCATCATCCGAGCGCGTTCTGCGTAGCGAAAGGAAGGTCGGCGTTCCTCCGTCGTCGGGGAGCCTGATGCTGCGCAGGGGAACGCCCGGCAGAGGCGCACCGCCCTGGAGCACTTGCCCGGTCAAGGTTGTTCCCAGGGAGATCTCGACCTCGGTCGTCGCTCCGGCTTCCAGGACCACCTCCCGTTCCTCACGATCGTCATACTCTTCGGAGAGCGGGTCCGACAAGACCATGCGGGCGCGGCCCGCAGGAAGATGGCCGAATGCGAACTTCCCGGACTCGTCTGTTCCGCTCCTGCGAGCCCAGCCCTCGCCCGATATCTCCGCTGCCCAGCCCTGGATGCCGTGACCGTCCTCGCCGCTCAGCCGGCCCTCGATGGCGGCTCCTTCTCCGAGGAGAACGGTTGCGGTTCCTCCCGCGCGAACCGTCGCCTGAGACGGGGAGAAATCCGGGTGATCGACGGTGATCCTGCGGGTCTCGCCCGGGGCGAGCTCGCAGATCTCATACCGTCCGTCGGCATCGGTGGTGGCGAGGACGGCTCCAATCTGATCGGGGAGTCCGAACGGAGCATTGCTCGGGCGCAAAGTGGCTCCGGCCACGCCAGAGGAGTCCGCACGGCTGAGGACCAGCCCGGTCGCGCATGAGGCGGGGTTCAATTCTACATGGACCTCGACCTCTTTTTCCGACCGCACCTCAAAGGGAGTGATGGCCGTGCCGTAGCCTCGCGCTTCGACGCGAACGGCGAAGCGCCCCTCGGGGATCCCCTCGACATGGAAACGGCCTTCCGAGTCGTGATGAGTTCGACCGGCATCCTTGAAGAGCTTGAGAAAGCGGAAATCGGGCCGGTCCGGATCCGCCTCGAGAGGCAACACCGCGACCCTGAAGCCGGTTAGTGGCGCCCCGCCTCCCGCCTCGACGACATCGCCTCGCACGGTCCCTCCGGGCTTCAACCTGACGATGCGCTCCGGCCCAGGAGAGGAGACCATCTCTTCCCAGACGGGGATGCTCTCCTCGGAAGTGACCTGAAGGTCGTACTGGCCGCTGGGAAGGCCCGAGAAGCGTGCCCTGCCATGCGCATCGGTCTTGACCTTCGCGAGGCGGCTCCTGCCTCCTCGCCGCGAATAGACCTCGACGAGCGCCTTCTCGGCAGGCACTCCTCCAGAGCGCAGGACCTTGACGGTCAAGAGGGATTCCTGCTCCATGCGGATCGTGTGCAGATCTCCTTCCTCGGCGGGCGACAGGGCCGTATCCGCCAGTTGGCGGCTCACCATGCCGTCGGCGGATACGAAGGGTCTGTAAGGACCTGGCGGAAGAGTCAGCGAAGCGCACCCATTGTCCTTGGTGTCGCGGCCTTCGAAGGCGAACACGCCTAATCTAGCGAAATCCTGCAGATGCGGATCGAAGGGTTCGACTCTGATCCGGAAGCCCTTGGGGATGCCGCCGCTGCTGGCGTCTCTCCCACAGGCTGTGAGCCGTGCCCCTCGGCGGACGGTTACGGTTTGCGCCTCGGTCGGAACCCTGATCGTCGCTCTGCCCGAGCGCATGTCCTGAGTGAAGGCGAGCATCTCGACAGTGCAGCCCTCTGGGACGGGCCCCACCGAGAAGGCTCCCTGAGATCCGGCGTGCGTCTCGAGACGCGTGTGCTCGCCGTCTTCCTCGATCCAGGCGAGGACCGAAGCGTCCTCGGCAGGACGGCTCGACTCGTCCTTCACGTAAACAGTCAAAATGGTCGCCCTCGGAAGGAGGATATCCGTCGTGGTCATTTCATCCGGTACGAGCGGGCCGGCCCGCCGGCGAGCATGGCCGGCAGCCTCGACGGTCAAGATGTAAGGACGGACCTCCAGATCCTCGAGTTTGAAGAAGGCGTGCTCTCCCACGCTCCCATGCGCCAGCTCGGAGCCGTGATCATCCGTCAGAACCCAGCTCGCCTGCGGCAGAGGGGAGCGCGTCAGAGCGTCGAGTATGCGGCCCCTCCAGGAGGGCCTTCGCCTCAGGACGATCACCAGCGGCGAAGGTCCGGCCTCAACCTCCACTTCGCGAGGAAGGAACCCACTGGCCTCGACGTGCAGCTTCGACTTTGCGGCCGTCGGCGGGTCCAGCTCGAAGGTCCCGTCTGCGGCGCTCCTCGAGACGCCCGGGTGTGATCCTTCGGCCCACCGGACCGATGCGCCCGCCAGCGGGACCCCTTGCCCCGCCACGATGATCCCTCTCGTCCTCGCTCGAGTGCTTCGTTGTGCGAAGGAAGCTCCCCCGCCGGGCCAGAGAGACAAGGCCAGAAGGAGCAGCGGCGTCGGTTTGACGAGCCAGAGCGAGAGTCCTGCTGCGCAGCGCATCGGCATCCCCTCCTCGTTGTGAGTTGCGGACCGGCTCTATCAGGAGACGCGGCTCGGAGCAATCACCGCTTCTCTCTGGCGCCCCTGGGCCACTTGCGCCTGAGCCTCGAAGCGGGTGCCGAAGACACCCCTGATGTCACGGGTGAAAGGATCGTGCTCCAAACTG
>QHYA01000105.1 GCA_003223995.1 Acidobacteriota bacterium
TTCCCTGCTGCTGGGAGACAAGTGCGGGGCGCACACTTTTCCCTATGTCGAGGTGAACAACGCCTCCGCCCAGCTCGAGCACGAAGCCTCGACCTCCAAGATCGGGGAGGACCAGTTGTTCTACTGCCGGCAGAGGGGGCTCTCGGCGGAAGACGCGGTCTCGATGATCGTGAACGGCTTTTGCAAGGAGGTCTTCCGCGAGCTTCCGATGGAGTTCGCCGTGGAGGCCCAGAAACTGCTCGGCGTGAGCTTGGAGGGAAGCGTCGGTTGATCCATGCGCGCCTGCAGGAGCGGGGCATAGCCAGCGGGCGCCCAGCGCGGGGCCGATAAGACAACAGGAAGCGAGGAGCAATGCTCGAGATCCGAAATCTGCACGCGAAGGTCGGCGGCAAGGAGATCCTGAGAGGCATCGACCTGACCATCAACCGCGGCGAGGTGCACGCCATCATGGGACCGAACGGCTCCGGAAAGAGCACTCTGGCTCATGTCCTCGCCGGCCGGGAGACATTCGAGGTCACCGAGGGAGAGGTGATCTACGAGGGGAAGAGTCTCCTCGAGATGCCCCCCGAGCAACGCGCCCGGGAAGGGCTGTTCCTGGCGTTTCAGTACCCCGTCGAGATCCCGGGCGTCAGCAACATGTATCTGCTCAAGGCGGGGCTGAACGCGATCCGCAAGCACCAAGGGCTGGAAGAGCTCGACGCCGTGGAGTTTCTGGCGCTTGTCAAGGAGAGGATGAAGCTCGTGGACATGGACCAGAGCCTCATGAGCCGGTCAGTGAACGAGGGATTCTCCGGCGGGGAGAAGAAGCGCAACGAAATCCTCCAGATGGCTGTGCTGGATCCGAAGCTCGCAATCCTGGACGAGACCGATTCCGGCCTGGACATCGACGCCTTGAGGATCGTGGCGAACGGGATCAATACCCTGCGCCACCCTGAACGCGCCATAATGCTCGTCACCCATTACCAGAGGATCCTCGACTACGTCGTGCCCGACCGGGTGCACGTGCTTCACAACGGCCGGATCGTCCGCTCGGGGGGCAAGGAGCTGGCCGTCGAGCTGGAGGCGAAGGGCTATGGCTGGCTCGAAGGCGAGGCGAATCGCGCCCAGCCTGCGGTCTCCTGACGGCGAAGGACCCGAGAGAGGGCCTTCGAGAGAACGCTTCGAAGGTCGCCTGAGTGAGAAGAGAGGATGCCTGAGATGGTTGCGGTCACCGATGAGAAGCAGCCTTACCTGGCAAGCTTTGACCGCCTGGAGAGACAACGACCCCGGCCCTCCTGGATCGACCCGATCCGGCGGTCGGCCATCGAGCGTTTCGACGAGCTCGGCTTCCCCACCACGCGTCAGGAGGAGTGGAGGCGCACCAGCCTCGCCGCCCTCACCCGGATCCCCTTCGAACCCCCGGACGCGGGAAGGGGCGCGCCCGACGCGGCCCCGCTCCCCCTCGGAGCGGTCCTCGACGGAGCCGACCCTGGAAGCCGGCTGGTCTTCATCAACGGCCGTCTCGCCCGGCAGCTCTCATCGGTCCGCGGCCTACCGGCGGGCGCGTGGCTTGGAAGCCTCGCGGAGGCAGCCGAGGAGCACCGCGGCCTCGTCGAGCCACACCTGGCCCGCCACGCTCCGGCGGCCCCCTTCGTCGCGCTCAACACGGCCTTCCTTGACGAGGGGGCGTTCCTGTTTCTCCCCAAGGACACGATCCTCGCCGAGCCGGTCCATCTCGTCTTCTTCTCCGTCTCCGGCGCTCGGCCCACCGTGACGCACCCCCGCACGCTCGTCGTCGCGGAGGCGGCCAGCCAGGCGAGGATCGTCGAAACCTATGCCGGCGACGGGGTCTACTTCACGAACGCGGTCACCGAGATCGTCCTGGGGGAGAACGCCGTCCTGGACCACCACAAGTTGCAGGACGAGAACCGCAGTGCGTTCCATATTGCCACCGTCCAGGCCCGAGTGGAGCGCAGCGGTTCCTTCTCGTCGCATTCGATGTCCATCGGCGGCGCCCTGGTCCGCAACGACCTCAATGCCGTGCTGGAGGCGGAGGGCGCCGACTGCTCGCTCGACGGGCTCTTCCTCGCCGGCAGCGGCCAGCACGTGGACAACCACACCGCGATCGACCACGTCCGCCCCCACGGCACCAGCCGCGAGCTTTACAAGGGGATTCTCGGCGCGGGCGGCCGCGGCGTTTTCGACGGGAAGATCGTCGTCCGCAAGGACGCGCAGAAGACCGACGCGATGCAGGTGAACAGGAACCTCCTGCTCTCGGACGACGCACTGATCGACACCAAGCCGCAGCTCGAGATCTACAACAACGACGTGAAGTGCAAGCACGCCGCCACGATCGGCCGGCTGGATGACAGCTCCGTCTTCTATCTCCGCTCCCGCGGGATCGATGAGAAGGCGGCCCGCTTGCTGCTGCTGCGGGCCTTCGCCAGCGAGGTCATCGGCAGGGTCAAGCTCGACAGGATGCGCTCCCGCCTCGAAGGGGCCGTCACCGCGCTCCTGTCGGAAGCCGAGCGGGTCGGAAGGGCATCATGAGAAGCGCCGGCGATCTCATCGGCATCAGCACCAGGAAGCGCGCCGAGCACGGGTTCGACGTGGAAAGGATCCGCAGGGATTTCCCGATCCTCCACCAGAGCGTATTCGGCAAGCCGCTCGTCTACCTGGACAATGCCGCGACCACCCACAAGCCCAGAATCGTCATCGAGACGGTGAGCCGTTTCTACGAGCGGGACAACTCGAACATCCACCGCGGGCTGCACCAGTTGAGCGAGCGATCCACCAAGGCGTACGAGGGGGCGAGGGTGAAGGTGCAGAAGTTCATCAACGCTGCAGAGCCGCGCGAGATCATCTTCGTCCGCGGAACGACCGAGGCGATCAACCTCGTGGCGCGGACCTACGGCAGGAAGCAGGTCGATGCGGGCGACGAGGTCCTCATCACCGAAATGGAGCACCACTCCAACATCGTCCCTTGGCAGATGCTGTGCGAGGAGAAGAACGCCATCCTGCGCGTCGGGCCGATCAACGACCGCGGGGAGCTGCTGCTCGAGGAGTTCGAGAAGCTGATGGGCCCGCGGACGAAGCTCGTGGCCGTCGTCCACCTCTCCAACGCCCTGGGCACCATCAATCCGGTGCGCCGGATCGTGGAGATGGCCCATTCCCGCGGCATCCCGGTGCTCATCGACGGGGCGCAGGCGGTCGCCCACCTCACGGTGGACGTGCGAGCGCTGGGCTGCGACTTCTATGCCTTCTCGGGCCACAAGATCTACGGGCCCACCGGAATCGGCGTCCTCTACGGCAAGGCCGAGCTGCTCGAGGAGATGCCTCCGTACCAGGGCGGTGGGGACATGATCAGCTCCGTGACCTTCGAGAAGACGATCTACAACAAGCTGCCTCACAAGTTCGAGGCCGGAACGCCGAACATCGCGGACGCCATCGGGCTCGGCGCGGCGATCGGCTACCTCACCGGCGTCGGCCTCGACGCCGTGTCGGCGTACGAGAGCGAGCTTCTCGCTCACGCGACCGAGACGATCGGCGCGATCGAGGGGATCCGGTTGATCGGCACCGCCCGGAAGAAGGCGAGCGTCCTCTCCTTCCTCATCGACGGAATCCACCCTCACGACATCGGAACGATCCTGGACAAGGAAGGCATCGCGATCCGCGCGGGCCACCACTGCACCCAGCCCCTGATGAAGCGATTCGGTGTGCCTGCCACGGCCCGCGCCACCGTCTCTTTCTACAACACGCGGGAGGAGATCGACGCCCTCGCCGCAGGCATCCGCAAGGTCAAGAAGGTCTTCGCCTGATGTCGGAGCTGGATTCGGTGGAGGAGCTGTACCAGCAGGTGATCCTCGACCACAACAGAACACCGCGGAACTTCCGGAAGCTCGAGGACGCCGACCGCAGCGCGGAGGGCCACAACCCCCTCTGCGGCGATCACCTGTGGGTGTTCGTGCGGATGGAGGGAAACAGGATCGGCGACATCACGTTCTACGGAGCCGGATGCGCGATCTCGAAGGCCTCCGCTTCCATGATGACGGAGGCGGTGAAGGGGAAGAGCCGGCAGGAGGCCGAGGAGCTCTTCGAGAGGTTCCGCCGGCTTGTCATGGGCGGCGACGGCGGCTCGCTTGGAAAGCTTGCCGCCTTCTCTGGCGTCTCGGAGTTCCCCGTCCGCGTGAAGTGCGCCACGCTCGCCTGGCACACGCTGCGGTCCGCGCTGGAGGGGAAAGAGGAGACAGTCTCCACCGAATAATGAGACTTTGGCCAATCGTGACGCGGCCCCGATGCAGCCGACGGCCGCTTCGCGTCCGCGGCTGATCCGGGGCAATCCGCTTCATCCTTGCGCGTGGGAGCCCGACCAATGGACAAATACTTGAAAGAAATCGATCGTGAGGTGAAGGAATGACGGAAGAAATGGCCGGCGCGGCATCGCCGGGAGCCGACGAGATCAGGGAGAAGGTGATCGAGATGCTCCAGACCTGCTACGATCCGGAGATCCCGGTCAATATTTACGAGCTCGGGCTCATCTACGACATCGATGTCGAAGCCTCCGGCTCGGTCACCATCCGCATGACCCTCACGTCGCCGGCCTGCCCGGCGGCTCAGTCGCTCCCTCCGGAGGTCGAGGCGAAAGTGCAGAGCGTCCCCGGAGTGTCCAGCGCCCGTGTGGAAGTGGTCTGGGACCCCATCTGGAACCCCGGCATGATGTCCGAGGCGGCCAAGCTTCAGCTCGGCATGCTGTGAGCCGTCTGGCTGTTCCGGCCAGCAGTGGTCCGTGGAGGACGGAGCGCGGGGGGCCTGGAGAGCGAAGGCGGGGAGTTTCGCTCTTGGCCGGTTCGTGATAAAAAGAGGCCGGGAGGTGGATGGGCGACTGGGGTCGTCCCATGGCTTTTCGACTTCCGTCCAGGATCGGAGAAACCGATGGCACGTAGTTCGTTCAAGAAGATGCTTCTCGCCCGCATTCAAACCGAACGCGAGCACCGCGGCGTCAGCGGAGCCGCCATTTTCCTCGAGAGGTCGGAGCCGGCGCCGAATCCCCGTCATATGGTCGCCTTCTCGTCGGACGATCTCCCCGCCCTCCGGAGCGGGCGCCGGCCCAGCCACGCGTCGCCTCCCCAGCCCTCGGCACCACCGCCAGGTGAACGGTCCAACCCCGTCTGAGGACCCGACGCCACGCGTTCTCGGCGCCCTCGGAGCGCGGGGCGTGAATCGCTATCGGGCACTCCCCCCCCGCATCAGCAACGATTGACGAAAGCGCCCCGCAACTTGCGCGTTGCCGGGGCGGACCACCTCGTACCGGAACAGCTCGGCCTCTACTCCAGCTCCGATCGGGAGTCCTCTCCCGCGGCGCTCGTCATCACCTCCGGTCTGATGAAGACCTACAATGAAGACGCCGGAGGCTGGGAACGATTTGATCGCAGGGCGTTCTACGCCGTCGCCGACGCCCATTTCGGGGAAGCCGCGGCCGTCATCGCCGTGGACACCTGTCTGACATTTCTCTCGCGCGCGCTGAGCAGTGAGGAACAATTCCAACCGGAACGGTTCCGCTCGTCCTTCCAGAGGTCCCTTGCCCTGACCGAAGCCCGCATCCTCCGCCAGGAAGGAGCCTCCTCCTCCGAGACGACCCTGCTGGCTCTCGCCATCGGCTGGGGCCGGGTCTTCTGGGGGAGCTTCGGCGACTCCAGGCTCTACGCGGAGCCACGCAGCGAGCAGATCAACCCGGCTGATGGCAATTATCTCGGGGGGACGGCGCGCTCCGTCTCGATTCTCGCCGGGGCGATGTCCTGGGGAGAGCTGGAAGGCTCGATCGCGCAGGACCGCCGGTGTCGCTTGATGCTCTGCACCGATGGTGTGCCGGAGTCGGGCGGCATCGCGGCCGAGGAGTGGGATCCGCAGGCGATCTGCTCGATTCTTGCGGCAGCTTCGGACGTCACGTCTGCCGCTGCGAATCTCGCCAAAGCCGCGCTCGACCGCGGGGGGTCAGACAACCTCTGCGCCATCGTCCTGGATCTCCCGCGAAGCTCGGGATAGCAGCCTCAACGGCCAATGACGCGCCTCCGGACCGCTTGCATCTTCCCCGCAGTCGTTTCCCTTGTCGGCGCTTCCCTTGTCGTCTCCGACAGCCGGCCCGGGTTCTCCCCCACGGCGTCCCGCCCGGCGCCGGATCGTCCCATCGCGACTGTCCCGCATCGGATCGATCCCCGCATGCACGGTTTCGTCCTGATCTCGATCGACACTCTCCGCGCCGACCACCTCGGCGTCTACGGGCGGCGGCCCAGCCCAAGCCCCCGGATCGACGCCCTTGCCTCGCACGGGGCCGTCTATCTCGAGGCGCGCTCCCAGGTGCCGCTGACGCTGCCGTCGCACACGGTGATGCTCACGGGCCGGCTCCCCGCGGAGACCGGCGTCCGCGACAACGGGATCTTCCGCCTGGGAGACGGCGTGCCCACGCTCGCCGAGCGCCTCTCGCGCGCCGGGTTTCGCTGCGGCGGCTTCGTCGGCACGTTCCTGCTCTCACGGCGGTTCGGGCTGGACCGTGGTTTCGAGATCTGGGACGACGACCTTCCGGTGGGGGGCGCTCTTGAGCTGCCTGAACGGCGCGCGGGAGAGGTGGTGGGTCGCGCCAAGAGATGGCTCGACAGGATCGGCGATTCCCGCTTCTTCCTCTTCGTTCATCTCTTCGACCCACACGCCCCTTACGCCGCGCCCGAACCCTGGGCCAGACGCTTCCGGGACCCCTACGATGCGGAGATCGCCTACGCGGACTCGGCCGTCGGGGACCTGCTCGACCACTTGAGGACGCGAGGGCTCGCGGAGAGGGTCGGAGTCGCCCTCGTCTCGGACCACGGCGAATCTCTGGGGGAGCACGGGGAGCGCACACACGGGTTCTTTCTCTACGAGGCGACGCTGCGCGTGCCCCTGATCCTTCGTGTTCCCGGGGTTATCCCGCCGGGCAGGCGGATCGCCGGCCCGGCGCGGCTGCTCGACCTCGCGCCCACGATCCTCGTCCTCCTCGGTGTCGATGCCCCCGACGGGCTGCGGGTCGGGGCGCCCCCTTCGGCGACACCGGCGAAGGCGCGAACGCAGCAGACGCCGGAGCCCGCCTCGGTGTCTCGAGGACGTCCTCTGTGGCCGCAGCCGCCCGGCTCCGTCGCGTTGCCGGATGTGCCGGTCTACGCCGAAACGCTCTACCCCTTCTACAGCTACCGCTGGAGCGGCTCCCATGCGCTCGTGCGCGGCGGGCGCAAGCTGATCCTCTCGGCGCGGAGTGAGCTGTACGACATCGCGAAGGACCCGAAAGAGCTGACCGACCTCGCGGCGCGCGACGCGGCGGGGCTGGCGAGGATGCGGGAGGAGCTGGTGCGGACCGCGGGGGCAACGGGAGGGGAACGGACGACCGTCCAGGAGCCCAACGCCGAGGTCCTGGAGAAGCTTCATAGCCTCGGCTACGCCGGCGGCGCCCCGGCGCGTGGGGGTGAGGATGAGATCGAGCGGCGCCTTCGGCTTCCCGACCCGAAGGACCGGATCCGCCTCATCGACCTCTACGACGAGGCGGTGGTGAGGCTGAGGCACGGAGATTTCAAGGGAGGGCGGCGCATGCTGGGGGAGGTCATCCGTCAAGACGCGGGCAACGTGGACGCCCAGACCATGCTCGCGTCGGCCGCCTACGAATCCGGAGACCTTGCGCGCTCCGAGCAGGCGCTGCGCGCGGCGCTCGCCATC
>QHYA01000106.1 GCA_003223995.1 Acidobacteriota bacterium
CTTGCCCCCAGCGGTTCGGAGCAGCGCCACGCTCTTGCCAGCCCCATCAAAGTCTCCGGTATGCAGCTGGGCGATGAAGAGCGAAAGCGGGATGTCGCTGTCCGATGGGTAGAGGCCGTGGAGGCGCTCCAGCTCCGGGATGGCGACCTTCCAGGCGCCCTTGCTCAGCTCGAAGGCGGCCACCGCAGAGGCGGCCCGGTTGATATAGGCGACAGGCGGGTTGGGCTCCTTTGCGAACTCGGCCAGGGCGCGGTGATACCAGGCCGCCTGCCGGTCCATCTTCCCCGCGTCACCGTAGAGCTTTCCGACGCGGAAGGATGCCGTGCCACCGGGGGAAACTCTCACAGCACAGGTCTCGATCGCCTCGAGGGCTCGATCCGCCGCGGCCTTGGCCTCGCTGTTCCTGCCCTGGTTCAGGAGAACGTTCACAAGATAGAAGTTGTCCTCCAGCGTTGCCGCGGACGATTCCTCCTTCTCTTCGAGAGCCTTGCGCGCGCGTTCATAGGTCTCCTGGGCGCGGGCCTTCTCTCCCTGAACAGAGTAGCAATAGCCCATCCGGTAAAGCGCAATGCCGTCGGCGCTGCCGTCGGCGTCGGCCGACTCGAGCAGCCGCAACGCGTCCTGGTAGCGCCCTGCCTCGTAGGCGGCTGTCCCATCGCGCACAGCCGGCGCGAGGGCCGGGGAAGGCGAAGTGTCGGGCGGGCATGGGAGCGCGACCCCCTCCGGCTGCAGCGCGGGGGCGTCTGCCCGGCCCGCGGCAGCGGGCTCCGCGCTGGCGGCTGACCCTCGGCGCGGCGCACAGCCGGCGCCCGTCAGGAGGACCACCACCAGCAGCAGCGGCGCGAAAAGGACCAGGGCGACACCCCTCTTCGATACCGCTCTCATCACGGCCATCCGCTCCTGCTGTCTACGGTTTGACCCTCTTTGAAGTCATGCCTATCATGAGCCGTCATGATAACGCAGTTGTGGCGGGGGTACTTTTTCGCGAGCCTGAGCCTTCTGACCGCGCGCGGCGGCTCCCCCATCGACCTCGCCCAGACTGTCGAGGCCTTCGGCATGTGCGGCGGATCTGCCGGTCGCGCCCCAGCGCCTCCGGCTTGGACGGATGCAAATGATCCTGCGGCTGTCCGGCCGAACACCGATATGCCCGCTGCTGCGGGCACGGACACAGCTCCCGTGGCGAGTGACCGCGCTTCCGCCTCTGCCGCGCAACAGCAAGGCAGCGGGGCGACGAGCATCTTTGCGCGCCTTCTGCACCGCAACAACGCCATACGCGATTTCCGGGCCGTTTTCGAGCAGCGCTTGCTGTCCCGGGGCCTGAATCCTCCTCCTCCCGAATCGGGCCGCGTGTATTACCTTCGCCCCTACCGTATGCGCTGGGAGTACACCAAGCCGGAGAAGAAGTTGGCGGTCTCCGACGGGGACACAGGCTGGCTCTTTCTTCCCGAAGAGAAAAGGGTGCTGCGGATGAAGATCGCCGCCAGCATCGGAGCGGAGCCTCTGGCCTCGCTCCTGTCGGGAAGCGGAGACGCCCTGAGACGCTTCCGGGCGGAGACCATCCCGAGCGGGAAGGGGGAGATCGCCCTGCGCCTTCTGCCGGCCACGCCGCAGCAGGACTTCGACGCAGTGGAAGTCCGGGCCGAGTCCGCGACCCTGACGCTCCGGGAGGTACAGGTGGTGGATCCCGGCGGAAACCGCATGATCTACCGCTTCTCGGAGATGGAGGAGAACGTGGGACTTCCCGGGACCCTCTTCACGTTCGTTCCTCCGCCAGGGGTGGAAGTCCTCGATCAGTAGGTGGTATGATTCCACGACTTTTTTCATGATTCCGGCCATTTGGAGGAAGCCGAGTGGCCCAGGAGTGCTCTTTCGACATCATTTCAAAAGTGGATCTCCAGGAAGTCGACAATTCCATCCAGCAGACGATGAAAGAGATCCGGACTCGCTACGATCTGAAGGATCGCAAGTCCGAAATCACGCGCAACGAGCGCGAGGTCTCGATCTCGGCCGAGGATGATTTCCATCTGAAATCCATCAGGGAGATCCTGGGGCAGAAGCTCGCGAAGCGCGGAGTGCCGCTGAAATCGCTCACGTGGAACGATCCCAAGCCCGCGGCGGGCTCCACCGTGCGCCAGAGCGTCTCAATCCAGGCGGGGATTCCCGTGGAGAGAGCCCGGGAGCTGGTCGCGTTGATCAAGGATCTGAAGCTCAAAGTGCAGCCGACGATCATGGGTGACCAGCTCCGCGTGCGCGGCCGCAGCCGCGACGAGCTGCAGCAGGTCATTGCACATCTGAAGGCGCAGAGCCTCGACTTCGACATTCAGTTTGCGAACTACCGCTAGCTAGCTGCGCGGAGATCAGCGGACAAGGCGAAAGCCGCGGAGAAGACGTGAGGCCGCTTCCAGAGGAGACCCACCGCGCGCATCCGCATCCGGCAGCAAGCGGACCGCTCGACCCGGCCGCCGCCTATGCGGAAATCTCTCCTTTGATCGCCGAGAGGATGGCCCGCGTGGAGAAGGAGTTCTCCGCGTGGCTGGAGTCGAACGTCGAGATCGTTTCCCGGCTCAGCGCCTACGTCTCCGAAGGCTGCGGCAAGAGGCTGAGGCCCGCCCTGCTGCTGCTCTGCGCGGGGCTGGTCGATTACGACGGTGAGCACGATGTGCTGTTCGGGACCGTGTTCGAGTTCATCCACACGGCCACACTCGTACACGATGATATCATCGACGAAGCGGACGTGCGGCGAGGTCGCGCTTCGCTGAACAGAAGCTGGGGCAACGACCTTTCCGTGCTCATGGGGGACCATCTCTACCTGAAGGCGATGAAGATGGCCCTGCGCGCCGGTGATCTCCGCATCCTCGACCTGCTCGCGGACGTCACGTTGAAGATGATCGAAGGAGAGCTGATCCAGGCCCACGTCAACGGCCGTCCGGATATTACCGAGGAGCAGTACCTGGACATCGCCGAGCGGAAGACCGCCCTGCTCTTCTCGGCCTGCTGCCAGGTCCCGGCGATGCTGGCCCGGCGCCCCGCTGCCGAGGAGCGGGCCCTCGCCGACTACGGCCGGAACCTCGGCATGGCCTTCCAGGTCGTCGATGACATCCTGGATCTGACATCGAACGAGAAGACGCTCGGCAAGCCCGTAGGCGGAGATCTGAGAAAGGGAAGGTTGACCCTGCCCCTCGTCTACCTGCTGCGGTTCGGCAAGGCGCAGCACCGCAAGATCGTCCTTCAGGTCGTTCATGAGGAAACCTTCAGCTCCGCCAGCCGGGAGCAGATTCTCACCGCACTCATCGAGACCGGGGCGCTCCAGATGTCCCGCGAGATCGCCCGCTCCTATGCGGCTGGTGCTCGCTGCCACATGCAGGGCTTTCCGTCGAACCCTTTCCGCCGCGCCCTGCTGGCGGTTCCCGACTTCGTGCTCTCCCGAGAGAGTTGAGTCGACGCGCGAGGCCGCCGGCCTCCGCACCCACTACATGTGGTCTCCTCCTGAAGGAGGCTACCAGGACTGGGGCCCAGGGCGAGTGTCCCCACGCCGGGTGTGGTAGGATCTCTCGGGTTGGGAGGGGGAACCAGGGAATGCCGCAATGCTAAGGATCGAAAGGCTGCAGGTCATCGGTTTCAAGTCCTTCCACGAGCGCACCGAGATGCGGTTCATGGCGGGGATCACGGCGGTCGTCGGTCCCAACGGGTGCGGCAAGAGCAACATCGGCGACGCGATCCACTGGGTCCTCGGTGAACAGAGCGCCCGGACTCTTCGCGGGGAGAGAATGGAGGACGTCATCTTCGCCGGAAGCGAGTCGCGGAAGCCGCTGGGGATGGCGGAAGTCACCCTGAGGTTGACGGGGACCAGCTCCGACTCCTGCGACGGCTCCGTGGACATCTCCAGAAGGCTCTACCGCTCGGGAGAGAGCGAGTACCTGCTCGACGGCCGTCGAGCACGCTTGAAGGACATCCAGGAGGTGCTCTCTCGGGCCCATGTCGGCGCCCGCACCTATGCGGTCATCGAGCAGGGCAAGGTCGAGGCCCTGCTCACCGCCCGTCCGAAGGACCGCCGCCTGCTGATCGAGGAAGCCGCAGGGATCATCGGCTACAAGCACAAGAAGCGGCTGGCGGAGGTGAAGCTGGAAGGGACGGAGGCGAACCTCTTGCGCGTCTCGGACGTCGTCAACGAGGTGGGCAGACAACTGGGTTCCCTCAAGCGTCAGGCGGCCAGAGCTCGCCGCTATCGCCGCCTCCAGGAGGCGATCCGCTCCCGCCAGCGATTGCTGTTCTCCCATCAGGCCCTGGGGCTGGATCTGCTTCTCGAACAGGTGCGCGGGCGGATCGCGTTGGCTTCCGACCGGGAAGCCGCCGAGGCAGCCAATGCCGCGCGGCTCGAGGCGGCCGTCGAACGGACACGGGAACAGCTTTCGGGTGTCGAGCTGGAGATAGCTTCCCGGCGGGAGCAGATGCACCGCATCGAGCTGGAAACCGACCGCGAGACCAACCGGCGCAGCGCGATTCTCCAGCGGATCGTGGAGCTCGATGCCGAGGTCCTGCGATGGAACGAGGATCTGGCCGCTCTGGATGAGCGCGAGATGTCGCTGTCGGACGAGGCGCGAAGCTGGCGGGCGCAGATGGACCAGGTCAGCGGCGCGCTGCAGGGTGCCTCCTCGAGGCGAGGCGGGCTGGAAGCCAGATGCGCGGAAGCCGCAGCAAGGGCCTCCTCCCTCCGAGAGGGGCTCGATCTCGCGCGGCGGGAAGCTCTGCTTGTCCGAGATCGTCTCGTGGAGGCCCGCAACGAGCATCGGCGGCTCGAGGAGGAGCGGCGCCGGAACGCGAGCCTGATCGAGAGGCTCTCCTCGGAGCTGGAACAGGCGCGTTGCGAGCTGCGGGAACGGCAGAGCGCCCTCGAAGCAGCGCGGCGCGAGCGGCGGCGGACCGAGGAGGCGCAGATGGCCCTGGCCGCTGACCTGGAGGAGAGGGAGCGGCAGCGGGAGCGGATCCGGGAGGAATCTGCATCAGCAGGGGAGGCCTGCGAGGAGGCGCTCAACTCGAGGGCCGCCTCGGCCGAAAGGCTGCGGACCCTCACGGACGCCACGACACGCTTCAGCGGAAAGAACGAAGCCGTTGGCTACATCCTGTCCCGGGCGGGGCCGGAAGGCATCCGCACGCAGGGGGTCGTCGCCGACTATGTGCAGGCCGGACTGGATGCCGAGCGAGCGGCCGAAGGGTATCTCGCCGACCTGCTCCCCGCCGTCCTCGTGAAGGAAAACGAGGACGCCATGCGCGGCATCGAGGCATTGCGCCGCGAGGGGGCGGGCCGCTGCCTCTTCATGGTGGAGAGGAACGGTCACACCATCTCCGGCGGGAGCAAGGAGATCCCCGAGGGGCTGGCAGGCGAGTCGGGAGTTCTCGGAACTCTCGCCGCGAAGCTCACCGCCGCCGCTCCGTACAACGGCCTGCTCACCGAACGGCTGCCCGATGCGGTCTTGGTGGAGGATCTTCCGCTCGCTCTGAAGCTGCATCGTCTCTACCCAGCGCACAACTTCGTGACGCGCGAAGGGGACGTCGTCTACGCCAGCGGCATGGTGTCCGGAGGGCGCTCGACGGAGGCGGGCGAGGGGCTTCTCGCTCAGAACCGTGCGATCGCGCAGGCCCGCGATCACCTGCGGGAAGTTGGGCGCCGAGCGGAGGAGACCTCGTCGCGGCTCGCGGCTGCCCGGGTCGAGGTGGGAAAGGCGGAGGCGGCCGCTTCCGAGGCGGCCGTACGAAAGACCGAGATGGAAAAATCGCACCTGACATCCGGCCTGGGAGAGGAGCGTGCTGCGGAGGAGCTTGCGAGGGTCCTGCGTTCCGAGCAGCTCCTGGCGCAGGAGCGCGAGGCGGCCAGCTCGGAGGGGGAGTCGCTCGAGCGCCGCTCGGTGGAGGTCGAGGGCGGGGTGGAACGGCTGGCGGCGGAGTTGCAGTGCTCGGAGGATCGCTTGCAGGCCGTGGAGAGCGAGGGCCGGGCCCTGGATGACAGCTTGCTGGCCTCCGGAGAGGAGCTCGGGAAGCTGCGCTCGGAGGAGGCGGCGCTTTCCGAGAGGCGGGACGGAATCGGAAGGGAGCTGGCGCGGCTGGAAGAGTCGATGAGAGAAACGGGCGCAAGAAAGGCCGCAGGCCGGGAGGCCGTCGAGGCAGCGGGAGCCAGGCGGGCGGAGCTGGAAACGGAGGCCGATCGCGCCCTCACACGGCTCGAAGATCTCCATCGCAGCCGCGGCACCGAGAGCGATCGGCTAGCCGCCAGTGAGGGGTCTGCCGCCGAGCTGCGACAGGCCATCTGCCTCGCGGAGTCCGAGGCGCGCACCGCCCGCGAAGCGCTGGATGCGGCGCGTGTGGAGCGGCAGCAGGGCGAGGTCGAATCGGCGAGGCTTGCCTCGGACCGGGCGCACATCGAGGAGCGCTGCCGGCAGGAGCTGTCCCAGTCGATCGACGAGGCGCGGCGGGAATCCGGCGGGCCCGCTGCCGGGGATGGATTCGATCCCGCCGCCTGCGAGGAGGAGATCCCGGAGCTGCGCCGGAAGATCGACTCGATCGGTCCGGTCAACATGATGGCGCTCGATGAATTCGTCGAACTGGAGAAGCGGTTCCAGTTCCTGACGGCCCAGAAGCAAGACCTCGTCGCCTCGGTCGAGTCGCTTCGGGAAACGATCCGCAAGATCAATCGCTCCACCCGCGACAGGCTCGTGGACGCCTTCGAGCAGATCCGCCGGAACTTCAACGAGGTGTTTCGGCTGCTGTTCGGCGGAGGCCGCGCCGATCTGCGTCTCGAGGAATCGGCCGATCCACTCGAAGCCTCCCTCGAGGTGATCGCCCAGCCGCCCGGCAAGAGGCTTCAGGCCATCTCGCTGCTGTCCGGAGGCGAGAAGTCCATGACAGCGATCGCCCTTCTGTTCGCCATCTTCCGCTACCAGCCCTCTCCCTTCTGCCTGATGGACGAGGTGGACGCGGCGCTGGACGATCTGAACGTGGGACGTTTCACGCGCATGCTGAAAGAGTACTCCCGCGACACGCAGTTCATCGTCGTCACGCACAACCCCCGCAGCATGGAGGTGGCGGACGTCCTCTACGGCGTCACGATGCCCGAGCCCGGAATCACGCGCGTCGTCTCCATACGCCTTCCGGAGGCTGTCGCCGCCACGCAGTAGTCAGCGGGCTCGCGTCAGCGACAGCACCATCTGGCGATGGCTCAATGCGGACGCCATCAGGCCGTGGCAGCATCGTTGCTGGATCTTCCCCCGATCCGGATTTCGGGACGAAGGCCGGCCAGCGTGTGTGGAAGGGGCGCAGGGTTAGACGTTCCCGGCCGGCATCGAAATCGCCCGTGACGAGTGGACCGTTCTCGCGATTGGCCGATGGTTCCTCGATGTAGCCTCCGAGAAGAAGTTGTGTCTCCCGCAGATCAGGGACTCTGAAAGTGCGATCCTCGCTTGTCCGGTTCCGCTGCCAGAGGTCTGCGTAGTTCCGGCGCAGGAGACGGAACCAATCAGTGGCGCCACACTCCTCGTGCGCTAACTTCGCGGCTTTGACAATTCTTTCGAAGTGTTCGGTTCGGTGGAGGGCACGGGAGGTAGGGTCCTCTGGGGATGTGGGCAGCAACTCGATGAGACCCTGCCATTGTTGCTTCGGTTGCATGCCTAGCTGCAGCTTGTAATAGGCGATCCGGAACTGGGGCAAGATGTGAGGTGGTCAGCGTGCCGCTCGGTCGGCTGGACGAGGATGGCGCAAGGCTGTGCGAGCCAGGAGTCGATCAGCAAGAACGCCTGATCGAGCCGGAGCGGGTTCGGGAAGACGGCGGAGCGGGTGGACAACCTCAGGAAAGCCAGAACGACCGTCCACTCGAAGCCGACCGCCTCCGTTCCCGAGAGAGCCTCCTCGAGCCAGGGCCTCGCCTTCCCGTGAAGGGGTGCGTCCTCGTTGACCGCGTAGAGAAGGAGGTTCGCGTCGAGGATCTTCACTTCCTCACGCTCAGCTTCCGGGTGATCTCCTCGTCTTCCAGCGCCGAGGCGAGCGACAGGGCCTTGTCTATCCCGATCTCCGGGCGGTATCCCATCCGGAAGGTCTTCAGGCGATACCGGCGAGGTTCTCGCGCTGGAGCCTTCACCAGCCCCTGCCGGACTGCTTGATTGAGCGCGGCCTTGAAGGAGAGGCCTCGCTGCCGCATAAGCTTCCGCAGCAGGACCTCGACGTCCGGATCCAGCGTCACGGTGGTTCGCATGGCGAAATCATAGCATCGAACTCTTGCTGTCAAGATGTCACCACCGATAGCGCGAGGCGCAGACCCTCGCGCGGCTTCCGTATAGTCAGCGCTTGCGGGCGATGGTGAGGCCGTCCGATATGGGGAGCATCACCACATCGACGCGGTCGTCCCGGCGGAGGAAATCGTTGAGAGCGCGAATCGCCTCGGTGGACTCGGAGCGGTCCTCCGGATTGATGACATCTCCGGACCACAGGACGTTATCGAAGAGGATGATCCCGTTCGGCCGTGTGCGGGCCAGCAGCTCCTCGTAGTAAGCCCTGTAGTTGACCTTGTCGGCGTCGATGAAAGAGAGGTCGAACTCCTCCGCGCGCGGTAGCATCCGGAGCGTCTCGAGTGCCGGGGCGAGCCGCAGATCGACCCGATCGGCCAGGCCGGCCCGCGCGAGATAGCGCCGCGCGATCGCAGTCCACTCTTCGTTCACGTCGCAGCAGAGCAGCCTGCCGTCGTTCGTGAGCCCGCGGGCCATGCAGATCGCGCTGTAGCCGGTGAAGGTCCCCACCTCCACGGCACGCCGCGCGCCCATGATCCGTCCCAGAAGCGTGAGGAACGCTCCCTGCTCCACCGAGACCTGCATGATGCTGACCTCTCCCAGAGCGGCGGTCTCGCGGGCGAGATCGCGAAGCACCGGGTCCGGACGGGGATTGTGCTCCACGAGGTAGGCGTAGAGCTCCGGCGTGAGCGTCGTGAACTTCTCGTGCATGGCGTGGGCCTCCGAGTCGTGCATGGCGTGGGCCTCCGAGTCGTGCATGGCGTGGGCCTCCGAGTCGTGCATGGCGCCGTCCGCACCGGCCATCCGGGTCGGCCGTTACAATTCCAGCGTCATTCCATCGTAAGCCATCCGGATGCCGGAGGGGAGAGAGGCCTCGGTTCCCTCGTGGCCGAGGTCGTGCGAGATGTGCGTCAGCAGAGCGCGGGCGGGAGAGATCCGGTCGATCTCGCGGAGGGAGGCTTCCAGGTGCAGATGGGTGGGGTGCGGCTTGTGCCGCAGCGCGTTGATCACCAGGAGGTCGAGGCCTTTGAGCATCGGATAAGTTTCATCGGGCACGGCAGAGGCATCCGTGATGTAGGCGAAGTCTCCGATGCGATAGCCCGTGATGGTCATTCCGCCGTGGGTGATCGGGAAGGGGACGACGGGAAAACCCGCGACCTCGGCGGGGCCATCCAGGGGCGTGAGATCGACCTGCGGCTTGCCTCCGCCTTCCTGCGTCTTCTCGAAGACGTACCAGAAGGTCCTCTGGATGCCGGCGAGCGTGGCCCGAGACCCGTAGGCGGGTATCGCCTGCCGCTGGCGGAAGTTGAAGATCCGGAGCTCGTCGAGCCCCAGCATGTGGTCCGCATGAGGGTGCGTGTAGAGGACGGCGTCGAGCCGGTCGATTTTCACGCGCAGGGCCTGCTGCCGCAGATCCACGGACGTGTCGATCAGGATCCGTCTGCCGGCCTCCTCGATCATGACCGAGGAGCGCAGGCGCCTGTCGCGCGCGTCGGAGGATCTGCAGACGGCGCATTCGCAGGCGATCGCGGGGACCCCCACCGAGGTGCCCGTTCCGAGGAACGTGAGCTTCAAGCAGATCTCCTGCTTCCTTCCGCATCGGCTTCAGGTCATCGCGGCTTCGCGTGATGCGCTCGCAGGCTCTTTCCGCCGTCGCCTTTGAGCCCGCTCCCGGTGAGAATGCCGACGAGCGGCCCCTCCAGGCCGAGCGAGTCGAAGCGGCGGCGCCAGCGCAGCGCATATCGCGTCAGGACGGCGGTGACGACCGCGGAAGTAAGCTCTACAGCATAGCCGCGCTTCCAGAGCCCGTCGAGAGCCGCGCGGGCCTGGTGTTCCTTGACCGTCAGCATCTTGCCTCCTGAGGCAGCGACGGCGGCGACGACCTCTCGTTCGAGCGGAGGGGTCGCCACACGGATCCCCTCGCAGGCCGTCTCGCCGCGCTCCTCGGCCGCTCTGCGCATTCCGGCGGCTTTCGAGAAGGCGCGCGCGAGAGGAGCGCAGGCCGCCGCCTGGACACCGATCAGAAGCGGTGGGCGATCCAAAAGCCCCGCGGCGTGAAGGTCGGAGAAACCCAGCGCGAGGCCCAGAGCGAGCACGCCGTTGCCCGCCGGGAAGACGACGGCCGCGGGGGCGGGACGGCCCAGGGCTGAGGCGATTTCGTAAGCAGCGGTTTTCACTCCGTGGCGGAAGGCAGGCTGCCAGACGTGGCTGGCGTATATCCGGCGGCGCCGGCGCGACTCTACCTGCGCTCTCGAGGCCGCCTGCTGGCGCGCCGCGGCGGCGGTGGGCCCTTCGCACTCGACCACGGACGGGCGACGGAAGCTCTGGATGAGCCGCAGCTTTCCCTCGGATGTGCCCGCGGGGACGAAGATGACCGCCGTGCGGCGCACGGCCGTCGCGTAGAGCGCGAGCGCGGCGCCGGCGTTGCCCGAAGAGTCCTCGACGAGGTAGCGGCCACGCTGCCGGCGCAGGTCCGCGACCATCACCGCCGCACCCCGGTCCTTGTACGAGCCGGTGGGATTGAGATAATCGAGGAGCAGCCGCACGCGAACGCCCCGGAAGGCGTCCTCGACGAGTGGTGTTCCGCCCTCTCCCCGGGAGATGAGATCGTCAGGCTCCTCCAGAGGCAGCGCCGGAAGCCAGCGACCGATCCCTTCCCGTGAGGAGGGAGAAGAGTGAAACAGGTCGCGCAGCGCTTCGGCAGGGGGAGTGAACTCGAAATCGAGGGGCCCCCCGCAGCCGGCGCAACGCCAGGGGGCAGGGACGCGACCAAAGCGCCTGGGGCAGCGCAGGCAGCGGCGGAGGATCACGGCATGCGCACCGCGCTCCCGGCGATCTCGTCGAGGATCCGCTCCACCGCGGCGGCAGGATCTCTCGCGCCCGTGACGGGCCGGCCGATGACGATGAGGTCCGCTCCCGCGGAAAGGGCCTCCGCCGGCGTGGAGGTCCGTTTCTGGTCCTCCCCCGCTCCCGCGCCCGGCGCGAAGGCAGGGCGTATCCCCGGTGTCACGATAAAGAACTCCGCGCCGCAACGAGCGCGCACCAGGGAGGCCTCGCGAGGCGAGCAGACGACGCCGTCGCAGCCCGCGCGCCGCGCCAGAGCCGCCAGCCTCACCACGAGCTCCTCCGCCGGCCCCAGCAACCCGATCGAGGCCAGGTCCAAGTCCCCCAGACTGGTCAACGCCGTGACGGCGAGCAGGCGGGGGCGTTTCCGCCCGCCACGGCGGGCCTCACGCGCGAGCGACTCGGCGGCGGCGC
>QHYA01000107.1 GCA_003223995.1 Acidobacteriota bacterium
CGGCTGATGATCTCTGCGACGCGCCGATGCCCTGCCCCACTCCAATGGAGCTGGTCCGGCCCCAGAGGATTCGCCTCCGGAAGCGACAGGATGAGATCCGTGATGTCCGTGCCGCCGTTGGCGCGCAGGAACTCCCCGAAAAGACGCGCGTCCATGGGAGAGTCCCCTCTCAGCCGTCGATGCCCGAGAACGTGCAGATTGGAGGCGTGCGCTTCGGCCAGACGTTTCATCTCGCGCAGGCACGCCGCCACGATGTCCCGACCGCCTGCGGCGGGAGGGTCCGGTGCGGCGAGCATCATGCTCGCGCGGGAGCGAAGGATCCAGAGCAGCACCGAGACATCCATGATCCGCTCTGCCAGCGGCAGCCGGAAGTCCCCCCGCTCGAGAGCCTCCCCTTTCATCGTGAAGCGCGGCTTGCTCCTGGCGAAGCCCGCATAGTAGGGGCGCTGCACGTCTTCGAAATCGTTGCCGAAGAGCAGCAGCACGATCTCGCCGCCGCGAAGACCCGGCTCGGCCCGGAGGAACCTCTCGAGCGAGAGCAGCTCCTGATCCGTTCCGAACCCGATGACGCCGAGGTTGATGACCCGGTAGCTGGTCTCGTACGAGAGGATCCATCCGAGAGTCTCTTCGTCTTCCACCCCCATGCCCGCAACGAAGGAGTCTCCCAGCAGGATCAGCTCCGTCTCTCCTGCTGATGCCGGAACGTCCTTCTCGCGGACGACGCGTTGACCGAGCGCGTCGGTGCTGAGCCTGTATTCACCGCCCAGATACTTTTTCGGCATCCTGACCAGGCCGGGCCTTCCGGACCACCCGGTCAGCGTGTCGCTCCACAGCACCGGCTCACGGTGAAGGAGCACCACCGCCGCGCGTGCGAGCCCCTCACCGAGGGCGAGAAAAAGGAGCAGGAGAGAAGCGCCGGCGAGCGAGCGGAGAGCCCATGGCTTCAGATGGGCCGACACGAGCGGATCATACCCGCTGGAGCCTCCTCTCCGCGCCGGGCAGCGGTAGAGGAGGGGATGGCGCACTCCAGCTCGATAGCGGGATGCCGCTCAACCTCTCCTCACGACACGCTCATCTTTCTCTCATGTCCCCTTCTCGGGAGGGGTGTAGTGTACGGGACCGGCGGTTCGATCGGCCGGGGTGGAGCGGCGCAGGGGCCGTGATTGCAGAATGGGGGCTGGATCGAGCTGAAGCTACTCAGAGAGGAACACATCCATGGCAGACGAGATCATCAACCTCATCAACGCGCAAGCAGCAATCGATCATGGGACCTGTCCTGGTCGTTCCGTACGTGAGCCGGTGGACGGAGGAAGCGAAATCGGGCCAGCAAGAGACCAAGACGACCGTTCGATATTGCTCCTTCCTCCCCGAGGATCTCGAGGTCAGCGGGAAGATCGACAGCGAGGTGCGTTACCGTGGGATCTTCGGCGTCCCGGTCTACCGGCTCACGCTGCAAGTGAAGGGGCGTTTCCTCCAGCCCGATTTCACCGATTGGGGGATCGCCGCGGCGGACATTCTATGGGACCGGGCAGAAATGTGGGTCCGGATTTCGGACGCCCGGGCCATCCAGAACCAGGCCGCCCTTTCGTGGAACGGAGCCGCGGTCCCATTCGCGCCGGGATTGGGCGATTTCGGTGGCGCCGGCTCGGGGATCCACGTACCGCTGAAAGGGCGGATGACAGGCAGGGGCTATGAGTTCTCCTTCCCGCTGATCTTGAACGGCAGCGTCGGGGCCTACTTCGCGCCGCTGGGACGCGGGACCACCGTGACTCTGGCTTCGAACTGGAACAGTCCGAGCTTCCAGGGAAACTGGCTCCCCACGGACAGAAGGGTCAGGCCGGACGGATTCGACGCAACATGGGTCATTTCGTCCCTCGGCCGCAACTATCCACAGAGGTGGACCTCCGAGACCAACATGACGAAGGAGATGGAAGAATCGCGATTCGGAGTCGATCTCTTCACCTCCATCGATGTCTATCGGCTGTCCGAGCGAAGCGTGAAGTACGAGAGCCTCTTCTTGATACTCACGTTCCTGACACTCTGGATGTTCGAGGCGATCGAGAATCAACGGATCCACTCCCTGCAGTACCTCCTCGTGGGGGCGGCGATGTGCCTCTTCTACCTCCTTCTCCTGTCGCTCTCGGAGCACACGGGTTTCCTGATCGCCTACCTGCTGGCGAGCACCGGCGTGATCGGGCTCATCACGGCTTACTGCGCAGCGGTCCTCAAGGGAGTTGGGCGCGCGGCGCTTGTGGGAGGGATCGTCGCCGCCCTCTACTCCTACCTCTACATCCTTCTCAACAACGAGGACTACGCGCTCCTGATCGGATCGGTGGGGCTCTTCCTCATCCTGGCGGCGGTGATGTACCTGACCCGGAAGATGGATTGGTATGAAACGGGTGTTCCTTCATCGGGGATTGTCCGATAAACTCTTATCGCCGGGGAGCACAGGGGATTTGACTTGAATCCGGCATCACCGTACACAAGCAGACTGTGCCGGTGTCATGCCTTGGGGGAAGAACACCGATCGCGATGCGGCTGCGTGGATACCGCGCCGGCAGAGGCGCCTGGCTTGTCATCTGCACCGTCGCGCTTCTCGGGCGTGCAGCTGCGGCCGAAACGCCTCCCAAACCGGATTTGCCGAAGACCGACCCCTCGAACGCCGTTATCATCGGCCGCTCGGTCAAAAGCGACGTGTCGCCACCTCTGCGCTCGATCCCGCCTCTGCCGCCGAAACCCTGGACGACCGTGCGGGAGATGCACGAGCCGTCCGAAACCGAGGGCTGGAACGGCCCGCAGCAGCCTTTCGTGCGGGACGGGGCTCTGCAGGACTCCTTCGGCCCGTCCGCCACGACCGGGAGCCTCTCGGCGCCGATCCAGAACTTCGCGGGAGTGAACAACATTGACGGGGTCTATCCGCCGGACACGAACGGCGACGTCGGGCCGAACCACTACGTTCAGTGGGTGAACAAGCACTTCCAGATCTTCGACAAACAGGGGGCGTCCCTCTACGGGCCGGCCGCGGGAAACAGCCTGTGGAGCGGCTTCGGAGCCCCGTGCGAGTTCAGGAACGACGGCGACCCGATCGCCCTCTACGATCCGATCGCCGACCGTTGGCTGATGTCCCAGTTGACATCGGCCAGTCCCTACGGCCAGTGCATCGCCATCTCGACGACCCCCGATCCGACCGGAAGCTACTACCGCTATTTCTTCCAGCTCTCCACGACGACCTTCTACGACTACCCCAAGCTCGGCGTCTGGACCGACGCCTACTACATGAGCGCCAACCGGGGAAGCGTCGCCGCGATCGCCTTCGAGCGGGACAAGATGCTGCAGGGTCAGCCCGCGCGCTATCTGGAGTTCGACGTCAGCACGAGCTACGCGGGCACGATGCTCCCCTCCGACCTGGATGGGCGGGCCCTGCCGCCCTCCGGAGAGCCCGACTTCTTCGCCAACCGCGCGGGCAACAACAACATCGACATCTACAAGTTTCATGTGGACTGGAACGACACGGCCAGCTCGACCTTCACCGGACCGACCAGTCTCGCCACCGCCACTTACAACTGGCTCTGCCCGTCGACGCGGGGCTGCGTGCCGCAGGCGGGAACTTCACGCAGGCTGGACGGCATCGGCGACCGACTCATGTACCGCCTCGCGTACCGCAACTTCGGCGACCACGAGTCGCTCGTCCTCAATCACGCTGCGGACGTGGGCGGCGGGCAGGCGGGTGTCCGCTGGTACGAGATCCGAGACCCGAACGGCTCCCCCGCGATCTACCAGCAAGGGACCTACGCTCCAGACGCGACGAGCCGCTGGATGGCCAGCATCGCCATGGACAGCTCGGGCGACATCGCCGTCGGCTACAGCGTCTCCAGCAGCAGCATCTACCCCAGCATCCACTACACGGGGCGGCTCGCGAGCGACGCTCTGGGTCAGATGACGCAAGGAGAGATGACCATCATCAATGGCAGCGGGGCTCAGACCGGCGTCGCCTCGCGGTGGGGCGACTACGCGATGATGGCCGTGGACCCCGGCGACGACTGCACGTTCTGGTTCACGACCGAATACATGCCCAGCACCAGCGCCGCCTCCTGGCAGACCCGCATCGCCTCGTTCAAGTTCCAGAACTGCTCGCCGTGCACCGGGGTGGTCTGCCATCCGCTCGATCAGTGCCACGACACGGGCGTCTGCGAGCCATCCACCGGCCTCTGCTCCAACCCCGCCAGAAACAACGGGGCGGCCTGCAACGACGGAAACGCGTGCACGACGAACGATGCGTGCAGCAGTGGAGTGTGCACCGGCGGAGCGGCCCTCAACTGCGACGACAGCAACCTCTGCACGGCTGATACCTGCGATTCTCTCTCCGGCTGCAAGCACACGTTCCAGGACGCCGACAATGACGGCCGCTGTGACGCGCAGGACTGCGCACCGAACGATGCATCGGCCTTCGCCAGGCCCGCGGAGGTCGGCAACCTGCGGCTGGCCGCCGACAGGGTGACGCTCGCATGGGACTCTGCGGCCCCGGCCGCTGGAAGCGGGACCGTGCACGATGTCGTGCGTGGTGACATGCGGCAGCTCCCTGCCGGAACGGGTCCGGAGACGTGCCTGGCCTCGGGCATTGCCGGGACAACGACCACCGATCCGGCAACACCGGCCTCCGGCGAAGGGTACCGCTATCTGGTCAGGGGCAGGAACGTCTGCGGCGCAGGAACCTATGGATTTCAGAGCAATGGCACCGAAAGAGCGAGCGCGGCCTGCCCCTGAGAGGCGGCAGACGGCGACCATCCGGCCTCCGCAACGCCCCTGAGCTCGATCGAAATCCCCTCCACAAGTCGGCCCGCCGCGATCCCGGAGCTCGCGCTCGTCGTGTATCCTGTGGTTTGCCGGGGCGGCGTCCCGGCCATCTCCCCGCCTCGCCCGCAAGCAAACGGAGACCCCGAAGGTGTCTCGGAGGTGAACGAGGAACCTCGTCATGAAACAGACCGAGTCAGTCAAGAGGCTGCGACGAACCCACTGGCGATCATTGCAGCGTCTCCTCATTAAGGCCTATCAGGATGGACTGACGGAGGGCCTGGCACGGGCACACGGCCAGCGCCGGCGGGGGAGGACTATCCGTGCCGACGCGACGGTGGACGGGCTGGTTCGTCTCATCGAGAAGCACTTCAGTCTCGACCGCTACGGATTCCAGGTGCGGGTCGTGCACGCCCGGTCGGGACGGCGCGTCCCCTCCTCGGATCTGCTGCGGAAGTACCTCGTCGAGGAGCAATAGGGCCTCGGCGGAAGGAGGCATGATGAAGTTCGTAAAGGATGTCTTCGGCGGGGTCGTGTTCTTCGGCCTGCTTGCCTCCGTTCTGCCGTATCTCACCGAAGCCGCAATCGGCAGCCGCTGCGCGCCGCCGATCGTTCATCCCGATCGCGACCTCGCCGGCCTCGCCCTCTTGGCCGAGCCCGCCCTCGCGGCGACCGGCGCGGGTCCAGGCCGCGCTGACTTCGACACGCGCTGGCACGATGGGAAGGCCGAGCTGAACGGCTACCGACTCACGGTCGAGCGCTATGGCCACCCGCGGATCGGCCGCGCCGTGCTGATCTACGTGACCGAGCCCTTCAGCCGGTCGAAGCACGTCAAGGTGGACGATCCGTCGA
The DNA here is from genome assembly GCA_003223995.1 of Acidobacteriota bacterium. GTDB lineage: Bacteria > Acidobacteriota > Polarisedimenticolia > QHYA01 > QHYA01 > QHYA01. The sequence continues at coordinate 5,644 of QHYA01000107.1, forward strand.
AGAACCCTGCCGACACGTTCGACGCTCTGAAGCTCAACCTCGTTCGCCACTTCCAGACGGGCATCTACGACTACAGCACGATGGTGTCGCTGTTCACGCGCAGCAGCGATTTCGTTCCGGTCAAGGCAACGTTCACGAGCGCGGAGTGGTGCGGGCAGGTGTACGAGGAGCTGAACTTCGACGGGGCCCGTCTGGCCGAGAGGTTCTTCAGCTACTTCGAGAACGAGTCATCCGAACAGACCCTTCCCGCTCCGGCGGACGGGGTCGTGGAAGACAACCTCTTCATCCTCCTGCGAGGGCTGCGCGAAGACTTCCTGGCTCCGGGACAGAAACGCTCCGTGCCGTTCCTCGCGAGCGCGTTCTATCGCCGGCTCACTCACCAGACGCTTGCCTGGTCCACCGCCACGATCGAGCGCCTGAGCGGGTCCGAGATGGTGCGCGTGCCGGCCGGCACCTTCGAGGCCTGGGTATACGTGGTGAAGCCAGCGGACGGGCGCGAAGGGCGTTTCTTCATCGAGCGCGAGGATCCGCACCGCGTGCTGCGCTGGGCGTGGGTGCCTCCGCCGAAGGCCGCGACGGGACGCCCGCACGTCCTGGGGGGGACGGATAGCGGCGACCTGACCGGAAGCTCGCGGCTGCAGTACTGGAAGCTGCACGACCAGGGTGACGAGAAGTACCTCGAAGCCCTGGGGCTTCAACCGGCGGTCATGTAACCGTTCATAGGCATTCCGATACTCGGGCTCTTTTCATAGAGCCTATGATGAAACAACTTCTCGGGCTGCCCCTTGCCGGTTCGGTCGCAGGCCGAGCGACCGGCCAACCATCCGTTCTGGAATGACTTAGGCGGAGGCTCCCCTTCCCCGCGTCCCCCCGCGCCAAGCTGGAATGCCACTTGCAACTCGGCACCAGGTCGAATCTGGAAACCATCTCCAGGCGACCGCATCCTGTGCCATTTCCCCCTCGGCCTGGATTCGCAACAACTATGGAGGATCGTCGAGATGGAAACGCATCCGCCGCAGGCGCGGCGAGCCAAGAAACTCCTGTTGGTCGCCGTGGCCGCCCTGTGGGCCCTGCCGTCCCAAGCATCGGGAGACATCAACGGATTCCTGCGGGAGAAGAGGCACGGCGACGTGGCCTTCTCCTTCAGCGACGAGAGCTTCGACCGGTTCTGGTTGGGCAGCACGAAGGTGGACGTTCCGAACGGCGGCGACTTCAAGACGCGAAGCCTCTCGCTCTGGGTCGCGTACGGGATCACCGACAACCTCACCGTCACCGCCGACCTTCCTTACGTGGACGCGGAATCGAACAAGACCTTCGACCCCAACAAGGACCTGGAGAACGAACACCTCCAGGACCTGACAATCCTGGGGAAGTACCGCTTCGCATCTATCGGGTCCACGGGCGGGGCGAAGCACGAATTCCTCGGCGGTTTCGGTATCCGGACGATCGCCTCCAACTATGACGTGCCTGGGCCCGTAGATATCGGCGACGGCACGGCTGACTGGCTCTTCCGCTTCGTGTACCAGCTCACATACAAACGCTTCTACTTCTCGCAGCAGGCCGGATTCGACCTGCGCAGCGGCGCGGCGCCCAACGGCTTCCCCTTCTATACTGAGGCCGGGTGGACCCAGGGGCCGGCCACCTACTCCGCCCTTTACTCCCGCCTGGACGCAAGGGGCGGCACCGACATCGGCGCTCCCAACTTCTTGACCTTCCCCGGCAACAAGAAGGAGTACCAGCGGCTCGGCGGGAAGGCTTTCGTCCGCCTGACCGATGTCATCGGTGTGTCGGGCATGGCCTACACAACACTCACTGGCCGGAACGTGGGAGATTCGAGCGGGTTTTCCGTGGGGATCGATTTCCGGTATTGATCGCGCTTCACCAGGAGAACGACGAGACAAAGCCAGGTAGAAAGGCACCTGAACCAATGAACCACAACCTGATGCAAACCAAGATCGGATGCTGGAACAAGAGCCGTCTGATGTCCGCCCTCGCCGCCGCGCTGCTCCTGGCGGGGGCGCTGGCGGCCCCGAACGCCTTCGCGGGAGGGAAGAGCGCCGGAGCGCCCGGCAAGTGGCTCGGCAATTCCGTCACCGCCGACGAATCCGGCTCGGAGGTCGCCTCGACATGGCTCGACCTGCTGTACGACCTGATCAAGGCGGAGAAGCTCTCCCCGCCTATCGCCTCGCGGATCTACGGGATAGCGGGCGTGACCCTCTACGAGTCGGTCGTGCCCGGCATGCCGGACCACCGCTCACTGGCGGGCCAGCTCAACGGCCTCGCCACGCTCCCACAGACGGAGCTCAAGAAGAAGTATCACTGGCCGACGGCGGCGAACAGCGCAATTGCCGCCATCGCCAGGAACCTCTTGCCAGCGGCCTCGGAGACGTCGTTGGACGCGATCGACGCCCTCGAGCAGCACTTTGCTCGGCAGTTCCAGGGACAGGCCAGCGTCCCCCGGCCCGTCTATGACCGCTCGGTCGCCTGGGGTCGGAACGTCGCAGCGGCTGTTGCGGCTTGGGCTTCTGGCGACGGCTATTCGATTCTGAACAATTGCTCCTTCACGCCACCGGCCGGCCCCGGGCTCTGGGTGCCCACGCCGCCCGCACTCGCCCCTCCCCTCCAGCCTTGCTGGGGGCAATTGCGTCCTTTCGTTCTGACCTCCGGAGCCGAGTGCGCGCCCGATCCACCGCCCGCCTATTCGGAGGATCCGTCCTCTCAGTTCTATGCCCTTGGCAAGGAGGTCTACGACACGGGGAAGAACCTCACGCCCGAGCAGATCACGATCGCCCGGTACTGGGCCGACGGTCCCGGCG
>QHYA01000108.1 GCA_003223995.1 Acidobacteriota bacterium
CGAAACGAATACGTCATCTCGGTGGCGGGGACGGTGGCGCTGCGAGGAGCGGGCAACATCAATCCGAACCTCCCGACCGGGGAGGTCGAGCTGGTGGTCGAGAGGCTGGAGCTGCTGAACGAGAGCGAGCCCCCTCCTTTCCCCGTGGATGAAGCGGCCGCGGCGGGCGAGGAGACGCGCCTGCGCTGGCGCTACGTCGATCTCCGCCGGCCGTCCATGCAGCGCGCGATGAAATTGCGTCACAGCCTTGCCCTCGAGACCCGGCGTGTCCTCGACGAGCGAGGCTTCCTCGAGATCGAGACGCCGATGCTGACGAAGTCCACCCCAGAGGGGGCGCGCGACTACCTCGTGCCCTCCCGTTTGCATCCGGGATGCTATTACGCGCTGCCGCAATCCCCGCAACTGTTCAAGCAGATCCTCATGATCGCCGGCTTCGAGCGGTACTTCCAGATCGCCAGGTGCTTCCGCGACGAGGACCTGCGGGCGGACCGGCAGCCCGAGTTCACGCAGATCGACATGGAAATGTCCTTTGTCGAGCAGGAGGAGGTTCTGGCTGTCGTGGAGGAGCTGATCGTGCGTCTGATGGGGGTCGCGGGCATCGAGGCAGCGAGACCGTTCCCGCGGGTGCGCTACGGCGATGCCATGGGGCGGTTCGGCAACGACCATCCCGACACCCGGTTCGGATCGGAGATTCGCGATCTCTCCGATGCGGCCCGCGGCTCCGAGTTTCTTCCGTTCCAGGAAGCCCTGCAGGGCGATGGAGCCGTCCTGGGGATCAGCGTTCCCGGCGGAGCGCGCTACACCCGCCGGCAACTGGACGAGCTCTCCGGACAGGCCAGGGCCCTGGGCGCGAGGACGCTGGTGTGGATCAAGCGAGAAGCGCCGGGGATCTCCTCTCCCGCCCTGAAGTTCCTTGGCGAGGAGCGGTGCAAGAGCCTCGCAGAAGCGGCGGGGGTCGGAGAGGGAGACCTGGCGCTGATCGTCCCCGCAGCGCGGAAGAGCGCCCAGAGGGTCCTGGGCGCCCTGAGGCTATCGCTGGCGGGCCGGGAAGGATGGCCCCCGCGAGGACGGCATGAGCTTCTCTGGGTCACAGAGTTTCCCCTCTTCGAGTGGAGTGAGGAGGAGGGGAGGTGGGTCTCCTGCCATCATCCCTTCACCTCTCCAATGCCGGAGGACGTGGACCGGCTGGAAGTGGACCCAGGTTCCGTGCGGGCTGCCGCCTACGACCTCATCCTGGACGGGACGGAGATCGGCGGGGGAAGCATCCGGATTCACCGCTCGGACCTGCAGGAGCGCATCTTCCGCCTCCTCGGCTTGTCCCGGGAGGAGGCCGAGTCGAGGTTTGGCTTCTTCCTGCAGGCCCTCCGGATGGGGGCACCGCCGCACGGAGGCATCGCCATCGGCTTCGACCGGCTCGTCGCGATCCTGCATGGGGTGGATTCTATCCGGGAAGTCATCGCGTTCCCGAAGACAGCGAGCGCGAGCTGCCTGATGACCGACTCCCCCTCGCAGGTGGATCCAAGACAGCTTGCCGAGCTGGGACTTCGCGAGGCCGGTCTGCCCTCTTCGAAACCGGATCGCTGATTGCGAAGATTCCTGCCGATCTTCGGTCTCGCATTGATCGCCGGGGCGGCATGTCTCCACCGCCTGCCGCACGCCACATCGGCCCTCCGGCAGGAGCTGGAAGAGGCGAAAGCCTCCTGCGCGGAGGTCTACGCCCCGGAAGCCTTCTCGAAGGCGGCCGGCCTGGTGGATCAGGCCGAAGCGACGGCCGGGACCTGGCACAAGCTCCGGGCGAGACGGCTTGCCAGAGAAGCCCGCGCGGCCATCGAGACGGCTCGGGCAGAGAGCCGGGAGAAGCAGGAGGCGGCGCGGCTGGTGGCGGCGAAGGCGATTGAGGCTGTTTCGGCGGAGATCGCGCGTGCCGAGGAAGAAGGAGCGGGTAAGGAGGCCGCGGCGGAGCTGAACCGGGCGAAGGCCGGGCTCGCCGACGCCCAGCGGCTTTCCAGACGCCGCGCCGCGGAGGAGGAGGCAGCCCGCCGCAAGAGGGCGGAGGAGAAAAGGGCGGAGGAGGAAACGGCCCGTCGGAAGAGAGCGGAGGAGATAACGGCTCGCCGTCGCGATCGCTGGACCGTGACCCGAGGGGAATGCCTCTGGCTGATCGCCTCCCAGCCAAACATCTTCGGCGACCCCTTCAAGTGGCCCCTGATCTACTGGGTCAACCGCTGGCAGATCGGCGATCCGGACCTCATCTTCCCGGGCCAGAATTTCCGCATTCCCCGCGACAGCAGCCCGGAGGAGGTCGAGAAGGCCATCCACACCGCCCGGCAGCGCGTCTGGCCCACCCCCAACTACCTCTTCGACGGCCAGTGAAACCCGAGCTTCTCACGCTATGATGGAGGACGTCATCCCCAGATGAAAAAGGTCCGAGTCCCCGAGGAACAGGTCGCTGCCCTGCTGGGCGACTACGACGAGAATCTGAGGCTGCTCGAATCGGTTTTCGGCGTCTTCCTCTCCGTGCGCGGGGACGAGATCACGGTCGATGGAGAAAGCCCCGCCGTGGAGCGGGCAGCCGCCTTCCTCTTCCAGGTGGCCGAGCTGTTGGAGCGGGGCCACCGGCTCCGCAAGGAGGACCTTCGGACGGCAGCCAGCCTCTTCCAGCGCGACGCTGGCGTGGTCCTGGCCGACTATTTCCTCGAGGGGCGCGTCCGGGCTTCCTCGAAGAAGTACGTCGTCGCGAAAAGCGACAACCAGCGGCGCTATATCGAGGCGATCCGCCGGTCGGATCTCGTCTTCGGGATCGGCCCGGCGGGCACTGGCAAGACGTACCTGGCCGTGGCGATGGCCGCCGCCTTCCTCAACGAGAAGCGAGTGAACCGCATCATCCTCGCTCGCCCTGCCGTCGAGGCGGGGGAGAAGCTGGGGTTCCTCCCCGGAGACCTTGCCGAGAAGGTGGACCCGTACCTCCGACCCCTGTACGATGCGCTCTATGACCTGATGGACCGGGATGCGGCGCTGCGGCTGATACAGCGGGGGACGATCGAGGTTGCTCCGCTTGCCTTCATGCGGGGACGGACAATGAACGACTCATTCATGATCCTCGACGAGGCACAGAACACGACCTCCGAGCAGATGAAGATGTTCCTCACGCGCATCGGGTTCAACTCGCGCGCCGTGGTGACCGGGGACATCACCCAGATCGACCTGCCGGCTGCCCGGACCTCGGGGCTGGTCGAGGTTCAAGCGGTCGTGAGCGGCATCCAGGGGATCGAGTTCATCTACTTCGACGAACGCGATGTGGTGCGCCACACCCTGATCCAGGAGATCATCAAGGCCTACGAGCGCTACGGCAACGGGCGGCGCTCCGCGCCAGCCCCTGAGCGCGCCGTCTCCGCCCCGGCAGCCGATCCGACGGAAGTGACGGAGGCTCCGGAGCCGAAGCCGAGGAGCTGAAGGGTTGAAGGGAGAAAGGACTCCCGTTCGGTCCCTCGCGGCGCGCGTGCGTGGTCGCCTGCGCAGACTCCTGGACAACTCCTTCCGTTACGAGCTGGGATGGTTCCTGTCAGGGACCGCCGTCCTGACCCTTCTTCTCGCCAGCCCTCCCTGGGGGGTGCATTATGGCGAGCTGGTCGTCGGCGAACCCGCTCCGCGCGATGTAATCGTTCCACTCGATGTCGAGATCCCTGACGAGGCCGGAACCTCGGCGCTGCGGGAGGCCGCGCGCCGCCAGGTCCCGCCGTCCTATGTCTTCGACGCCTCGGCAGCGCTGCGGGTCGAGCACGCCATCGCGGAGGCGTTCGAGGCTGGAAGGAGGTTCCTCGAAGCCGCAGGCCAGCTCGGCGGAGCCTCCTCATCCGGCAGAGCGCCGGAGCCTGGCCGGTCGGCCGTCATGGCGCCGCTTCCGCCCGGGACCCCTTCGGACTTCGTGGACGCCTGCTGGCGCGCCCGCTTCTCCCCGGCCCTCGAACACGACCTGGAGACAGCGGCTCGGCGATTGCTGTCCGGGCTGATCGTCCCCCGCATGGACATGCTGCCCGTGGCCAGGCCGATTTCGGTCCGCACCGCACGGGAACGAAGAGAGACCCTGCTGTCGGACTTCTCTCAGATCATGGACATCGACTCTGCGCGGCAGCGGGCCCAGCAGATGGGGGCCGCCATCGAGGGGTTCGCGGAGCGGGACCGCGGCGCCGCCCGCGCGCTTCTCGAGAGGCTGGTCGAGCCGACGCTGACCTTCGACCAGGAAGAGACCGCGCGGCGGATGGATGAGGCTGCCCGCCGCGTTCCCCTCCGTTTCGCCCGGCTCGAGAGAGGGACCGTCCTGGCCCGCCGGGGAACGCCGCTCACCGGGGAGATCGTCGAACAGGCGAGGGCCATCGAGAAAGCCCGCCCCCAGAGTTTGAAGCCTGTTCCGATTGCGGGCACAGCGATGCTCTCGACGCTGCTGTTCGGGTTCCTGTGGCTCTACCCGAGCTATCAGCGCCGCCGGCGCGAAGAACCGGCTCATCTCTTCTCGATGCTGGCGCTGCTGATTCTCATGATGCTCCTGACGACTCGGGGCCTGCTCGGGGTCTCCTCGCTTCTGCTCGACCGGCTCGAGCCCTACGACCGGATGGAGACGATGCTCTACCTGATTCCCGCCTCTGCAGGGGGGATGCTGGCGGGGTTGCTGTTTTCCGGGCGTGTGGCGACGGTCTACAGCGTCTTCTTCAGCCTTCCCTACGCGATCATCGCCGGCTGGGACCTGCGGCTGCTGGCCTATTCCCTGGTCACACACTTCGCGGCGATCTACGCGGCGAGCCAGTATCGCTCGCGGGCGGCCGTGATGAAGGCCGGTTTCGCTGTAGGTCTGGCGGGTGCGGCCTCCGCGGTCGCGATCGACCTGGCGAGTGGCTCGGCGAACAACTGGCAGATGGTGGGCGCTGATGGGGGGGCGGCGCTTGCCGGTGGGGCCGTGGGGGTCCCGGTCCTCGTCTCCTTCTTCCTGCCGTTCTGCGAATCGCTGTTCGGAGTGCTGACCGACGTGCGCCTGCTCGAGCTGTCCAACCTGAACAACCCGCTGTTGTCGCAGCTCGCCGCCTCGGCCCCCGGCTCCTACAACCACAGCCTGATTGTCGGCACTCTTGCCGAGGAGGCGGCCAAGGCGAGCGGCGCCAACGGGCTCTTCTGCAGGGTTGCCGCCTTCTATCATGACGTCGGAAAGCTGAAGATGCCCGAGTATTTCATCGAGAACCTCGGAGGCGGGGGCAACCCCCATGAGAGGCTTGCCCCGAGCATGAGCGCGCTCGTCCTCGCCAGCCATGTGAAGGAGGGAGCGCGCCTGGCGAGGGAGTACGGACTGCCCCAGCAGATCGTCGACGTCATCCCCCAGCACCATGGCACCCGCGTCATGACCTACTTCTTCGAGAAGGCGAAGAAGACTGCCGCCAACGGCGTTCATGTGAACCCGGATGACTTCCGCTATCCCGGCCCGAAGCCGCAGACACGCGAGGCCGCCATCTTCATGCTCGCCGATTCCGTGGAGGCTGCGGCGCGAACGATCGACGAGCCGAACGCCGAGAAGTTCCGGGCGATGATCCGCCAGATCTCCGGCCGCATCATTCTCGACGGGCAGTTCGACGAATGTGACCTGACGTTCCGCGACCTGGACGCCATCGTCGAGGCCTTCGTCCGTTCCCTCGTGAGCATCTACCATCACCGAGTCGACTATCCCACGTACGTGTTCGACTCCGAGGAGCGGAGAAAGAAGTCGGAGGGACTGCCTCGTGAAGCGCGCCGCTGAGAATGGGCGCGCGGGGCGGAATGGTGGAAACGGGGCGGGCTCCGAGGGCGGCGTGGAGGGGCCCGGTAGCGCCCCGGGCGTGCCGGTGAAGGTGGAGATCGCCGTGCGGCCAGGCTCGGATGTGGTCCCCGTGAGGCGATGCACCACGCCCACCGACGTGCTTTCCTTCCCCTCCGGAGAACCGTTCCCCGGCGAGGGCCGGCACCTCGGTGACATCGTGGTTTCGACCGAGACAGCGACCAGGCAAGCGCACGTTTCCGGCCGGACGGTGGAGCGCGAAGTCCTGACCCTGCTGGTGCACGGCTTTCTCCATCTGCTGGGGTACGATCACGAGACCGACCAGGGAGAGATGATGCGGCTCCAGCGGAAGATCTGCGGCTCGCTCATCCCCGGGGATCCGGCCAGCCGAAGGGGAAGTGCGCAAGCGGGGCGGGGGCAGAAGGAATGACGGCAGATACCCTGGGGCTGACCGGGCTCGCCACGGCGCTGGCGGCGGTCTATCTGACTCTCTCCGTCTTCCAGGCATCAGCTCGAGCCCTCAGGCTGGCCGCCGCGGGTCCGAGGGGGAAAGACGCCGCCGCGGCAGCCACGACGATGCTTCCCTCGCCGCAACTCGCCATTGCCGTCCAGGGAACAAGGCAGGCCTGCCTCGTGGCCGCCGCGCTTCTGCTGGCTCACCTCTTCCAGCTCCTCGGCCAGGCCGCTCCCTACCTCTGGTCCCTCGCTGTCACCTTCGTGGTATTTGCCCTGTTGCTCGAACAGGTCGGCGCCCGGTCGGTGGCCCTGCTCTGGCCGCATCGTGCCTACGCGCTGACGCTCGTCCCGGCGCGGATCGCCTCGGCGCCCATGGCGTGGCTCGTCGAGCCTCTCTTCAGGCTCCTGATCTGGAAGCGCGGGTCGCGGGGCTGGTCCCGCCGCCTCGCAGTCGAGGCGGAGGATTTCGGCGGTCTCGGAGGGGACGAGGACGAGCGGCTTCGCGCCGCTCAGGGGGAGCTGATCGAGAACGTCGTGGAGTTCTCCGGTACCCTTGTTCGTGAAGTGATGACCCCTCGCACCGAGATGGTGACGGCGGAGGTCACAGCGTCTCTTACGGAGCTCGTATCGGTCGCGGTCCGCTCCAACCGGTCCCGGATTCCCGTGACCGAAGGGGGCGCGGACCATGTCGTCGGAATGGTTCACGTGCGCGACCTGCTCGGTCTGCTTCCGCCCCCCCGGGGGGAAGCCGGCTTCTCGAGTGTGATCCGGCCCGTCCTGGTCGTCCCCGAGACGAAACCGGCATTCGAACTGCTCCGGGAGATGCAGGCCCAGGGGCTCCAGATGGCCATCGTCGTGGATGAGTACGGCGGAACAGCGGGGCTGGTGACGATCGAGGATCTTCTCGAGGAACTGGTCGGTGAGATTGCCGACGAGCACGAGGTCCGCAGGCCGGACCTCATCGGCCAGCAAGACGGCTCCTATCTTGTGAGAGGCTCCTATCCGATCTTCGATCTTGCGGACAGGCTGGGTGTATCGATGCCGGACGTGGACGCCGATACCGTGGGCGGGCTCGTCATCGCTCTGCTCGGCAGGCTTCCGGAGCCGGGGGAGTCGGTGGAAGTGGCCGGCCTGCATCTCGAAGTGGCCGAGGCGGACAGGCGCCGGGTTCGCCGGGTGAGGGTCCGCCTCCTCGAGCCGGAGCAGCAGAGGCGCGATCCGGGTCGCAGGAACGGTGAGCGGCGGGCGCCAGGCGGCTGAAACGACCCACCGGGCTGGCTTCGCTGCGCTGGTGGGCCGCACGAACGTCGGGAAGTCCACCCTGTTGAACACCCTCGTTCAGCAGAAGATCGCGATCGTCTCGGAGAGCCCCCAGACAACCCGCCACCGGATCCTCGGCGTCAGGACAATGCCTGGGGCCCAGATCGCGTTCCTCGACACCCCCGGCATCCACAAGCCTCAGCACCGGATGAACAGGATGATGGTCTCAGCGGCGCTCGATTCGCTCCGGCAAGTCGACCTCGTCCTGTTTCTCGTAGATGCCGCCGCGGGAATCGGACCTGGCGACCGTCACATGGCTCGGATCCTGCGGTCGGAGAGCGGGATGCCTCCCGTGATCCTGGTCCTCAACAAGGTGGATCTCGTCAGGAAGCCCGATCTCCTTCCCCAGATCGAGTCGGCCTCCCGAAGCGGGGCCTACGCCGAGATCGTTCCGGTCTCCGCGCGGGAAGGGGACAACTGCGACCGGCTTCTCGACGTGATCGTTTCCTGCCTTCCGGAAGGGCCGCCGCTCTACCCGCCCGACACACTCACGGACCAGACGGAGCGCCGGCTCGTGGGCGAGATCATCCGGGAGAAGATTCTCGCCCGGACCCGACAGGAGCTGCCTCAGGAGACCGCCGTCGTCATTGATCGCTGGATCGAGCGCGAGGACGGCCTGATCGAGATCGACGCCGTGATCTACTGCGAAAAGGAATCGCAGAAGCCGATCATCATCGGCCGCGGCGGAAGCCTGCTCAAGCGCATCGGCACGGAGGCCCGGCAGGAGATCGAGGCTCTCCTCTCGGCGCGGGTCATGCTGCGGCCGTGGGTGAAGGTGCGGGAGGGATGGCGAGAGGACGTGGCGATCCTGCGCGAAATGGGGATCGGCGGGGAGTGATGGGAGTGATGGGTGAGGGCTGAAAGCCTCCCATGGCGAATCGCTTATAATGATTTGTTCCCGTCGCGTTCAAGAGTCCCTGGGTACGAACAGAGGAAGGAAGGAAGATGGCGCGCGACGCCAAGCAGATCGTCTTGCTCGACTCGCTGCGCAAGCTGCAGCGGCGCGGGGCCACCGCTCACCTGGTGAACCTGCTGCAGAAAGTCCGGCCGGCGGACATCGCGCCGATGCTCCAGTACCTGGCGGAGCAGGAGAGGATCGGGCTGGTCGCCGTCCTGGCCGATAAGGCCCCGTCGCTGGCCTCGCGGATCATCGGCGAGATCCACCCGGTCCAGGCCGCCGAGCTGCTCTCGGCTCTGCCAGCCGAGTCGGCGGCGCGCGTCCTCCAGGAGCTTCCCTCCGACGACGCCGCCCAGTTCGTCTCCGAGCTGCCCGCGGAATTCGGCCAGAGGCTGCTCTCTCTGATGAAGGGGGAGGAGGCCGCCGAGGTCCAGGAGCTGCTGGTGTATTCGGAGGAAACGGCCGGCCGGATCATGACTCCCGACGTCTTCGCCCTGCACGAGGACACACTGGTGGAGGATGCGATCCGGGCGCTCCAGCAGAACAAGGAGGCCGAAATGGTCTTCTACCTCTATGTCGTGGACGACCGCAACCACCTTGTCGGAGTCCTGTCGCTGAGGCAGTTGCTGCTGAACGACCCGAAGGTTCGGCTGAAGGAAATCATGACCACCGACGTGATCCGAGTGCGGACGGACACCGACCAGGAGGAAGTGGCGCGGGTCGCCTCCAAGTATGACCTGCTGGCCGTTCCGGTGGTGGACGACCATAACAAGCTGGTGGGCATCATCACGATCGACGACGTGATCGATGTCGCCCGGGAAGAGGCGACCGAGGACTTCTACAAGATGGCAGGGACTTCCGACGAGGAGCGGCTGACGCTGTCGGCGGCCCGATCCGTTCGCTCCCGCCTGCCGTGGTTCTTCGCGACCTTCGTCGGGGGGCTGGCGGTGGCCGGGATGGTGTACGCCTTCTCGGGCGGCGGCGTGTTTCCCCGAAGCGTCATGCTTGCGGGCTTCATCCCGGTGATCCTCGGCATGGGAGGAAACCTCGGCACCCAGTCCTCGACCATCATCGTCCGCGGGCTGGCCACAGGGCGGATCGATATGCGCCAGGTCTGGCGTGTCATCCTCAAGGAGCTGAGGACCGCTGTCGTCCTCGGGATGGTCTACGGCGGGCTTCTCGCTGTGGCCGCGGCGATCCTGTACCGGCGGCCTCTGTCCCAATCCGGCCATCCGCTCTCGACGCTCGCCATCCTCCTGGGGGTTTCGCTGTTCTGCTCGATGATGATCGCCGCCTCGATCGGCTCGCTCGTTCCCGTGGTCCTGCAAAGGGTCGGGATCGATCCGGCCGTGGCGACAGCTCCCTTCGTCACGACCTCAGTGGACGTGCTCGGCTCGCTGGTCTTCCTGAGCCTCTCTTCGAGGATTCTCTCCGCCTGACGCGGGGTTTGCTATGCTCACGGGCTATGCTGCGAAGGTGTGAAGAGGCGTACGTCCTCGGCACCAGGCCTCTCGGCGAGGCGGATCTGCTGGTGAGCTTCCTCACCTCGGAGGCCGGAAAGGTGCGCGCCGTCGCCCGCTCGGCCAAGAAGAGCCGCCGCCGCTTCGGGGCGGCGCTCGAGCCCCTCACTCGCGTGCGAGCCAGCTGGACCGAGACGGAGGGACGCGACCTCGGGCGGCTGGATTCCTGCGACATCCTCACTTCCTACGTCGAGGCGCAGCGGGAGCTGCCTCTGTTCTATTTCTTCGCCTACGCTTCCGAGGTGGCGGATCTCTTCGCGCGGGAGCAGGAGCCGGACCCGAGGTTCTTCAGACTGTTCGCAGCGGTGCTCGATGCCGCTGCGGGCGGACTTCCGGTGACAGCCGCGCGCCGCTACCTTGACCTGTGGACCTTGCGGCTTCAAGGGCTTCTTCCAGACCTGTCGTCCTGCTCCTCCTGCGGAGTGGACCCCGCCGCAGAGAGAGGCGCCGGGGCAGGGGAGTGCGTCGTGGATCTCTCCGAAGGAGCGCTGCTGTGCCGGGAATGCGCCGGCTTGGCGGGCGCGGCGGGAGTCGAGCGGGTGCGCCTCGCGCCCGGGGCCTTGCGGGCGGCCCGCTTCGGGATGAGAAGAGGGCCGGCCGAGGCTGCCGTTCTTTCGGGCCCGCTGGAGGGGCTCGACTCCCTTTCCCGCCGCGCCATGCTGCGTTTCACCGAGAGGCCGCTGCGGACGCTGCGGTTCCTCGCGGAGGGGGCATGAACCTCCAGGATCTGATCCTTTCGCTGGAGCGGTACTGGATGGATCGTCGCGCCCTGCTCCAGCAGCCCTATGACATGGAGGTCGGCGCGGGGACGATGCATCCGGACACGTTTTTCCGCGTCCTCGGACCGGAACCCTGGAATGTCGTCTACGTCCAGCCTTCCCGCCGCCCGGGCGACGGGCGGTATGGCGAGAACCCCATGCGCCTGTTCCGGCACCTTCAGATGCAAGTGATCCTCAAGCCCGCTCCTGATGATGTCCAGGAGCTGTACCTCGACTCGCTCCGGTCCTTCGGCGTCGATCCGAGGGTCCACGACATCCGCTTCGAGGAGGACAACTGGGAATCGCCGACCCTCGGCGCCGCGGGTGTCGGCTGGCAGGTCATGATGGACGGCATGGAGATCACGCAGTTCACCTACTTCCAGCAAGCCGGAGGGGAGGAGCTGGCGCCTGTCTCCGCCGAGCTGACCTATGGCCTCGAGCGGATCACGATGTTCCTCACCGGCATCCGCAACGTCTTCGACATCCCCTGGGCGGACGGGATCCCGTACGGAGAGCTTCGCCGGCGAGAGGAATACGAGAACTCCGTTCACGTCTTCGAGGCTTCGAGCCCGGAGCTGCTTTCGCGGCTGTTCGATCAGTACGAGCAGGAATGCCTCCTCCTGCTCGACCGTGACACGCCACTGCTCCACCCGGCGTACGACTACGCGCTGAAGTGTTCGCACGCCTTCAACATGCTCGAGGCGCGGGGTGCGATCTCGGTGACGGAGCGGGCGGCGTACATCCAGAGGGTCCGAGCCCTCGCCGTGCGATGTGCCCGCCGCTACCTCGAGCTCCGCCGGGAGGCAGGCTTCCCACTTCTGCCCGCCAAGGAGAGGGATCGGTTCCTTGCCGCCGAGACAGCCGCGCGGTCGCGATGATGATGGAACGCTCCGGGGACAGCGAGGAAGCCCGCTCGGGCGCGGACCGCGCCGATTTCCTTCTCGAGATCGGCTGCGAGGAGATCCCCGCGCGCATGATCGGGAGGGCAGCCGTGGATCTGGCAGAGCGGCTGATGGGGGTGCTCGATTCGGCTGGAGTGATCTCCTTGACGGGCGCTCAGGCGCCGGTGCGGTCCTTCGCAGCGCCCCGCCGGATCGCGGCGCTGGTGAACGGTGTCTTACTGAAACAGGCCGATCACGAGGAGGAGGTCACCGGTCCTCCTGTGAGTGCCGCCTTCGGAGCCGGAGGGCGGCCCACGCAGGCCGCGGCGGCCTTCGCGCGGAAGATGGGCGTTGCCGTGTCCGAGCTGATGAGGGTCAACACGGTCCGAGGCGAGTATGTCGCCGTTCGGCGTCTGGTCACCGGCCGCAGCACATCGGACATCATCGCCGAGGGCTTGCCGCGGGCAATCGCCGGGATGACATTTCCGAAGATGATGCGCTGGGGCGACGGCAGCCGCCGGTTCGTGCGCCCGGTGCACTGGGTCGTGGCCATGCTCGGCGATCAGGTTGTTCCCCTCGAGCTGTTCGGCGCCGCCTCCGGCCGGCGCTCGGCCGGCCACCGCGTGCTGGGCGAACGGTGGATCGCCATCGCATCGGCTCGGGACTACGAGCGGGCGCTGCTGGCGCAGGGGATCGTCGCCGGCCGGGAGGAAAGGCGGCAGGCACTGCGGGGGAAGATGGCCGAGCTTTCGGAGGCTGCGGGCGTTCGGTGCGTGGAGGACGAGGAACTGATGGCGGAGGTCGCCGACCTGGTCGAGCATCCGGGAGCGGTCCTCGGATCGTTTTCCGGGGAGTTCCTCGAGCTTCCGCGAGAGATCCTCGTCACGACGCTCCGGCATCACCAGAAGTCGTTCGCCACGGAAACGGATAGAGGACTTTCGAATCATTTCCTCTCCGTCGCGGACAGGGATGGGGATCCGGAAGGGCACGTCCGCCAGGGAAACGAATGGGTCATAGCGGGACGCCTGGAGGATGCCCGCTTCTTCCTCAGGGAGGACCAGAAGGTCCCCTTCGCTTCCAGGCGGGAGAAACTGAAGCAGATCACTTTCCACGCGAAGGCCGGCTCGTACTTCGAGAAGAGCGAGCGGATCGAAACGCTCGCGCTGTCTCTCGCCGGAAGGCTGGAGGCAGACGGGAGCGTTCGTCTCGACAGGCAGGCGCTCGCGGAGGCGGCACGGCTGTGCAAGTGCGATCTCACGACGGGGCTCGTGGGGGAGTTTCCCGAGCTGCAGGGGGTGGCCGGCGGGATTTACATCGAACGGGAGTCCCTGCGCGAGGGCGGGCAGGAGGCCGCTGTCAGTCTGGCCGCGGCCGTACGGGACCACTACAGACCGGTCGGCGCCAGGGATTCGCTCCCGGCGACGCCCGAAGGGAAGCTTCTGGCGCTCGCCGACCGTCTGGATACACTGACGGTTCTATCCCGCTCCATCGGTCTTCCGAAGGGAAGCAAGGACCCGTTCGCCCTGCGGCGGGCGGCCCTCGCCGCGGTCCGCATCGTCGCAGAGGCGCCTCTGGGATTGAGGTTGTGGGAGGACCTGGTCTTGCTCCCATCCCGCGTGAGCGGGCAGACAGGAGGCGGCGCGCCGGCAGTGAGCGAAAGCGAATTGCTCGTGTTTCTGCTCGATCGGTTCCAGTTCTGGCTGAAGGAGACGAAGGGGGTTCGCTATGACACGGTCAACGCCGACATGCTCGCCTCCGGCGGCCACAGGGCAGCCTCCGAGATGCTACCGAGAGTGGCGGAGAAGGTTCTGGCCCTCGAACGGCTCCGCGAGCTTCCGGAAATCGCCGTGCTGATCGAGATGCACA
>QHYA01000109.1 GCA_003223995.1 Acidobacteriota bacterium
AGCTCTCCAATGCTCAGGCTGTTGAGCGCGACGATGAGATCACGCGTTCTCGGCATCCGGTCCGATCCCATTACGGGCGGCCAGAGCACGTTCCTTCAGCCGTCCCAGCATCACGGCCCGGCGGTCGAACAGCCGCTTCAGAGGCCTGGGCTTGCAGTTTTCCATGAGATAGGCCGTGAGAAGCGGGACGGCAACAGTCGCGTCGAGATAGCAGATCACCATGTCCGGAAGCCCCTCCTCGGACACCTTGTCCCAGGTGAGCGCCTCCCCTGGCGTTGCTCCAGACAGCCCACCCGTGTCGGGCCTGGCATCCGTGATCTGGACGAAGTAGTCGTGTCCGGATTCCGGGATCTTCAGGATCTCCTGAAGCTGCGGCTCGGTCTGCAGCAGGAAGTTCTTGGGGCTGCCGCCGCCGATGATCCAGGCCGCGCTGCGCCCTCCCTCCGCTTTCGCGTCGAGCACGATCGAGGCGGTCTCGTTGACATCCACGCTCGGGTCGATGCACGGGCCGCTACCCAGAAGCGCCTTCGCGGCGATGTTCATGCCGATGCTGCTGTCGCCCGGAGAGGAGGTGTAGAGAGGAACCCCGAGCCGGTAAGCCGCCGCGACGAGGCTCCGGTCGCGCGTCCCCAGAGCGCCGGCCCGCTCCTCCACCGCCTCTCCGAGCGCGTGATGGAACTCGGCGGTCCCCATCGTCCTCCGGAACGAGGGGGCCTCGATAAGGCCGAGGATGAACTCATCCGTCTTCAGCAGAACGTCGTAATCGAAGAGGATGTCGTAGATCCTCACGACGGAATGCCGGCGCAACTCGACATCATCGAGGTTCGGGCTGGACGAGAACATGGCCATGTCTAGCCCATAGTGAAGGTCGTGATAGAGGTTTGCTCCGGTGCTGATGATGTAATCCACGAAGCCGTTCTCGATGAGCGGGACGAGGCAGGATGTCCCGATCCCGGCGGGGGTCATGGCACCCGACAGCGACAGCCCTACGGTGACATTCTCTTTCATGATCCGCCTTGCGAGCAGTTGCGCTGCTTCACGAAGGCGCGCCGAGTTGTAAGCGAGGAATGTCTCGTCGACCAGCCGGCTGATCGAGAAATCCTTGCCGATCGCGGGAGGGTTGATCCGTCGCCTTTTCTGCATCGTCGCTCCGCTCCCCTCGGATGTTGCAAGAGCGCCCTTTATAGCCGCTCGGGGGGCAGCCTTTCAAGTGGAGTGCCTTCCGACATTTGACTGGTGGGTTTGAGGCGAAGTTTCGTTAGAATGTCTCCGTGAGAAAGACCCCTGCCGGACAGCAGATCTCGCTGTTCGATGAATCCGAGCCCGCAACGGGGCCCGAACCGGGATCCGATCTTCCCTCCGTCCAGCTCGAAGCGGCTCCTCCCCGCAGTGGTGGGGCGGGGAGCATTCGCGCCAGAGATGGGCGCCCCCGCAGGAGGGGAGCCGATGCCGCGCCCTCGAGTGAGAGAGGGAAGAGATCGACTCGCACCGGCGGGGACGGGCAAGGGGCTGCTGAGACGGCAGGAGCGCAGGCGCCGGCCGGTGCGACCGCAGGACCGCGGGAGCCGCCGGCCGCTGTGACCGGTGACGGAGCGACAACCACGCGCCGGACCCGGGAGACCGCCCAGAGCCTGGCCGCGAAGCAGCGCGAGATCTCCATCTCCGAGTTCTTCACCAAGAATCGCCACCTGCTCGGCTTCGACAATCCCCAGAAGGCTCTTCTGACAACGGTGAAGGAGGCGGTGGACAACGCCCTGGACGCGTGCGAGGAGGCTGGCATCCTGCCGGAGCTGCGCATCTCGATCCAGGAGATCACCGAGGAGCGGTTCCGCGTCCGTGTGGAAGACAACGGACCAGGTATCGTCCGGCCCCAGATCCCGAAGATCTTCGGCCAGCTCCTGTACGGCTCCAAGTTCCACACACTGAAGAGCCAGCGCGGCCAGCAGGGGCTGGGCATCAGCGCCGCGGGGATGTACGGTCAGCTGACGACCGGAAAGCCGGTCTCGATCATCTCGAAGACAGGCAAACGCTCCCCGGCGCACGCCTTCGAGATCAGGATCGACACGCGCAAGAACGCCCCGGAGCCGGTCTCGGACAGGATCGTCGAATGGGACGCGGAGCACGGCACGATCGTCGAGATCGAGCTGGAGGGCTCCTACAAGAAGGGACGGCGGTCCGTGGACGACTACGTCGAGCAGACGGCCCTCGCCAACCCTCACGCCGAGATCACGTACCGATCCCCCAAGGGGGAGGAGATCCGCTTCGAGCGGGTCACGAACGAGCTTCCCAAGGAAGCCCTGGAGATCAAGCCCCACCCGTACGGCGTCGAGCTGGGATCGCTGATGAAGATGCTGAAGGACACGAAAGCTCGCAATCTCCGCTCCTTCCTCCAGCAGGACTTCTCGCGCGTTTCCGCAAAGGTCGCCGACGAGATCTGCTCGCGAGCCGCCGTCCCCGCGGGCCGCAACCCTCACCAGATCAGCCCGGCGGAGGCGGAGCGGCTGCACAAGACGATCCCGCACGTGAAGATCATGGCGCCGCCGACCAACTGCCTCTCGCCCATCGGCGAGGCGCTGATCTTCAAGGGGCTCGCGGCCCGCGTGAAGGCCGACTTCGTCACGTCGGCCACGCGCCCGCCGGCCGTGTATCGCGGGATGCCCTTCCAGGTCGAGGTGGGTCTGGCGTACGGCGGGGACCTTCCTGCCGAGGAGCTGGTCGAGGTCTATCGCTTCGCCAATCGCGTCCCGCTCCAATACCAGCAGTCGGCTTGCGCGATCACGAAATCCGCCGTGACGACCGATTGGCGGAACTATGGCCTCTCCCAGTCCAAAGGGGCTCCTCCGGCCGGGCCGATGGTCCTCTTCGTGCACGTCAACTCGGTCTGGGTGCCGTTCACGTCCGAGTCGAAGGAGGCGATCGCCCACTACCCCGAGATCGTCAAGGAACTGCGGCTCGCGCTCCAGGAGTGCGGGCGGCGGCTGGGCAACTTTCTCAGCCGGCGCCGCCGGGTCGCCGACGAGATGAAGAAGCGCTCCTACATCGAGAAGTACATCCCTCTCATCGGCGAGGCCCTCCAGGACATCCTCTCCCTCACCGACCGCCAGAGAGACCAGACCATCTCGAACCTCAAGGACGTCCTGGAGAAGTCCAGGCGCATGTAGCCCGCGCGAACCCCGCCGCGCCCACGACGTGCGGCGGAGGGCGGTCGCTCACCGGTACGGCCCCATGCGGGTCTCGCGCAGCATGCTCAGGCGTTGCGCCAGGATGTCCCGGTCGGGATAGAGGACCGGCCAGTACCGGTCGGCAAGACGCTCCGGGGGAACTCCCCGAACAAGGGCCCCTTCGAAAGCGCCAATCGCCCGCCTCAGCTCTGCGCCGGCCTCGAAGGCCCGCGCGCCGCTGGGGAAGCTCGTGAGGGCCAGCACCAAGAACAGCCCGGCCTGACAGGCTCTGCCCCCGAGCGTCCGGGCGTAGAGTCCCCAGACCAGGTACACACAGCACAGCAGAGGGATGGAGAGAGTCACGTATCGGCTCGCGAAAGCCGCGCCAGGGCCGAATCCGCCTCTGCCAAGTCCGACCGAGAGTGCAAGCATTCCGGTACCAAGCAGGAACGCAAGCAGCCCCGCGGCGCGCTGCCTCTCGCCTGGGACCGTCTTGAGGGCTCTCAAGAGAAGCGCGAGCGTGGCTGCGTAGAGCGCGAAGACGGCCAACCCCGAGTACGGCCACCCGTCCTCTCCCACCAGCCCCACGCTCACCGAGAGGAACTCGATGCACGCCCGCCCAACCGGCAGCAGGCCCGAGGGAAGAGGGTGCTCCTGAGGCTGTTGATAATGGTAGAAGTAGAGCAGGAACACCGCGATCGCGGAAGCGCCGCACAAGGGAATGGCCCAGTCCCGCCTGCCTGACTTCCCGCGGCGTTGCCCCGGCTGGCGCCAGCCCGTCCAGATCAGCCAGGCCGCGAGCGGCGGAACGAAAACGAGGCCGCTCGCTCCGCTGAGCGCCAGACAGAGCAGGAGCGCCGTCACCCAGAGAGCGCTCCGCAGCGTCAGGGAGGCCGGCCTCCAGGCGACCATCAGCAGAAGCGCGCAAGCGAGGTTCGTGGCCGTGATGAGCTGGATCTGAAAGTTCCAGATGAGGTTCTGGTACTGACTCAGGTTCAGGCAAGCCAGCGGGAAGAAACCGTCCGTGTAGGAGATCCGGCCCCTCAGTCGCCGCGCACACACGACCAGGGCCAGGCTCGCTGCAGCCAGCGCCAGGAGGTTGAAGAACATTCCCGCGCGGGAGTCCCCGCGCGTCGGCCAGGACAGGGCGAGAAAAATGAGCTTCGGCACGGGGATGCGGTGCTCATTGTGCTGGGACCAGAGGAAGGACAGATTGACGGGCTCGTGGCCGGTCAGAGCCGGGACCATATCCCAATCGTCCTGGAAGGGAACGTTGCTGCCCTCACGCCAGACCAGAGAAACGGCGGCGCCCAGCGCAAGAGCGCCCACGAAGAGCACGAAGACAGCCGCGGTGGCGCTCGCCTCGGCCCGGTGGCGTCCCGGTTTGTCGGGTCGCGTCCCCTTCAGACCGAGCTCCGCCGCTTCGATGAGGGGAAGAACCGCGATGCCGCCATGGCGTAGCCATACCAGCGCAGGTAGCTCGGCAGCCACCGGAGGAGGCGGAAGCGCGACCGGCCGGCGCTGCGGTCCCGCCAGGTGCAAGGGATCTCGGCGATCCTCACCCTGCGGCGGAATGCCTTCGCGGTGATCTCCAGGGCCAGCTCGAACCCGCCCGTGCTCTCGATCCCGAGCTCGTTGACGAGAGCCGCGTCGTAGAGCCGGAAGCTGTTGGTGGCGTCATTGGTAGGAAAACCGGCGAGAAGCCGCAGCGACCGGCCGGCCAGACGGCTGAGGGTCCGCTTCAGCAGAGGCCCTCCGATCTGCCGCCCTCCCCGGGCGTAGCGGCTCGCGCAGACGATCCTGTTTCCCTGCGCGTAGAGCGAGAGCATCCGCGGCACGAGCGACAGGTCGTCGGAGAGGTCCGCCATGACGACGAGCGCTGGACCGGAGGCGGCGGCGCGGAACCCGGTCTTGATCGCCGACGCGGCCCCGCGGCCGCCCTCGTTCCTCACGAGCCGGATCCAACCGCGCCCCTCCGCCAGCGAGCGGGCGACAGGAAGAGTCGTATCCTCGTCGAAATCGTGGATGACGAGCATCGTGTATGGAGGAGGAACGTGCCGCTCCACCTCGGCCACGAGCCGGGGGAAGTTCTCCGCCTCGTTGTATACGGGCACGATCAGCGACAGCTCCATCAGATCACGCCCTCTTCGAGCTGCTTGGCGATCCACGGGATGACCTCGTCGAGCGCCTTCTCCAGCGGAGTCGTCGCCTCGAAGCCCAGCAGCTCCTTCGCCTTCCGAACGGAAGGGACTCTCCGGCGAACGTCGTACCGGTAGGGCTCGTCCGAGACGATCCTCGGCGGCACATCGCCGCGAATCTTCCGCCAGATCAGCTCCGCGAGGTCGCGGATGCGGGTCGAGACGGACGTGGAGAGGTTGAAGTCCTCGTCGAGGGCAGCGGGACGGGTCATGCAGAGACGGATGCCTCGGGCCAGGTCCCCCCCATAGGTGAAATGACGGATCTGGTTGCCATCTCCGAGGACGTGGAGCGGGTCCTGGCCCTTCAGGACTTTGAGGACGAGGTCCGGCACGACATGGCTCATCGACAACCTTACGTTGCCGGAAAGGACCTCTCCCGCCTTGAGTGCCCGATGCTCGCCGACGCCCACGCAGTTGAAGGGCCGGGCGATGGTGTAGGGAAGGCCGTACTGCTCGCGAGCCCCTTGGGCGAAATACTCGAACGCGAGCTTCTGGAAGCCGTACGTGGACGCCGGCGGAGGGGAGCGGCGCTGCTCCCCTTCCGGGGTGGGAAAGCGAGTGGCGTTCTCGAAGACCATGGAGGATGAGATGACGGTGATCTTTTCCAGACGGCCGTGGCGGTGCGCCCAGAGGGCCGCGTCGAAGGCGGCCGCCGCGATCCGCTCGTTCTCAGCGAGCAGGTCATAGGCCAGCTCGTGGAAATACCGGATCCCCCCGACCATCGACGCCCCCGCGACGAAGTGGTCACAGTCGCCGAGAAGATCTTTCAGCAAGGCGACATCCTTGGCATCCCCCCGGACCAGCCGGTACGAGGGATGCTGCTCGCAGGCCTGGCGCAGCTCGCCGTACTTCGAGAGGTTGTCGAGCCCGAGCACCTCGAAGCCATGCGAGAGCAACTCCTCGACGAGGTAGCCTCCGATGAATCCGGCGGCCCCTGTGACGAGCGCCTTCACGGGCCCGCACGCTTGAGGAAATTGAAAACATCGACCACTGGCTTGCGGATCACGAGGTCGCGGTACTCCTCGTGGCAGGCTCCGAGGAAGACGATGTCTGCCTCCTCGATGGCCCTCTCCAGCGGGACGAACTCGGGGTCCTGGATGTGAGGGTCCGTGCAGATCACCCGGCGACACTCCAGAGTCAGGACCTTGCGCAGCTTGTAGGAAAGGGAAGCCCTCGGATCGTCCGAGCCTCCCTTGAAAGCCATTCCGAGGATCGCCGCCGTGTCACCCCTCAGGTCGCGCCGGCCCTTGACGGCATCCACCATCGCCCGGGGGAGCCCCTCGTTGACCGTCATCGCCGCCTGACCGATGCCGAACGTGTTGTGGTTGAAGGCCCCGAGCTGCATGGTGTCCTTGAGCAGGCACGGGCCCCCGACGAACCCCGCGGGGGCGAAGCCGGCCATCCGCGGATAGTCCCTGGTCACGGCCGCGTAGATGCGGTGGAAATCGGCGCCGAAGTTCTGTGCGATGAGGTAGAACTGATTCGAAATGGCGAAGTTGATGTAGCGAAAGGCGTTCGTGAACAGCTTGGCCAGCTCCGCCTCGATGGGAGACAACTCGATGATCCCGACTCCCAGGAGCCCGAAGAGGTCCCCGGCCCGCCGGACCGCTCGGGCGGTTGCGCCCCCGACGATCTGCGGAAAGTGGCACAGCTCCTCCAGGGCGTAGCCTTGCGCCACCCGCTCCGGGCAGTACGCGACATCGACATCGAGCCCGCGCTCTTCCATGCGCCGCGCCAGCCTGTCCGTGACGCCAGGAAACACCGTGCTGCGGAGAAGGAGGAGCTGCCCGGCGCGCATGTTCGCGAGGATGTCATCGAGCGCCAGGTCGAAGGATCGGACGCGCGGATCGAGGAACTCGTCCACGGGAGTGCCGATCGTCACGACGACCACGTCGCCGGCGCCGATCGCTCCCGGCGATGCCGTCACCTCGAGCCGTCCCGTGGCCAACGCCTCGGTCAGCGCGCCGTCGGCTCCCCGCTCGCGATAACCCACATGCCCTCCGCGAACCTCGCGAACCCTGCCCTCGTCGATGTCGTACAGGCATGTGCGCGTCCCGGCCC